>JAWWBR010000004.1:0-64633 GCA_033720855.1 Alphaproteobacteria bacterium | reverse complement strand
GTCTTGGCCGCATAGCAGATGGCGATGATCTCGGGATAGATCTTGGACCGGGTGCCGAACCCGCCGCCGGTGTTGTCGGCGACATGGCGCACCTTGTCGCCGTCGCCGCCGAACAGCAGATCGGAGACCGCCTCCTGGACCCGGCGGCCGCCCTGGAACGGCGCATAGATGGTGAGCCGCCCGCTCGCCGCGTCCATGTCGGCGATGCAGCATTTGGGCTCCATCGGCACCGGAACCACACGATTGTTGGTCAGCTCGATCTTCACGATCTTGTGGGCCTTGGCGGCGGCGGCCTCATAGGCGTCCGGGGTGTCGTTTTCCCAGTGCAGGGCGCAGTTGTCGGGCTTTTCGTCATGGATCGCGGCGGCGCCTTGGGCGGCCGCCTGGCGCGCCGTCACCACCGCCGGCAGGTCCTCGACATCGAGGGTGATGAGGTCGACCGCGTCCCGCGCCTGGTAAGGCGTTTCGGCCACCACCACCGCGACCGGCTCGCCGACGAACCGCAGCTTGTCCGTGGGCAGGGCCAGGCGCTGGGTCTTGAAGATGGGGGTGCCGTCGCGCTCGGTCAGCGGAATATCCGTTTCGACCCGCCCGACGCCGTCGTTTTCCAGGTCCTTGCCGGTATAGACGGCCAGCACACCGGGGGCTTCGGCGGCGGCGGAGGTGTCGATGTCCTTGATGCGCGCGTGGGCATAGGGCGAGCGCAGGAAGGCGAGGTAGGCCTGGCCCTCTATGTTGATGTCGTCGGTATATTTGCCGCCGCCGGTCAGCAGGCGTTGATCCTCCTTGCGGCGAACCGGCTGGCCGATGCCAAATTTTTCGGTGAATGCTTCCATATGTCTTCGTGCTGTCCTTTCGGCGCGTCCCTTGGTCCCCAAGATTTGACTCGAACCAAATCCCGTCACAACGCGACCGGGCGCCGGAATGCCGGGTCGAGGGACCATAGATAGGCCGCCGCTTCGTTGAAGGCGCCGCCGCCGGTGGCTGGGCGCGTGACTGGCTGGGCCGGATATTATCGACTTTGCCGCCAAAGGTGGAGGAAAAATTGCAATTCATTCGCAAATCGGGGCGGGCCACGCATGGATCCCCCTTCGGCGCCGAGCCCACTCCTGAGATCGAATTTTAATTACAATGTTTAATCATCTGAATTGATTGATCTATTAAGCGCTATAGAGGTCCGTAACCGATCTCGGGCGCGCGCCGTCGCGGCACCGGAGCGGGGCCTTCGGGCGCCCGGTTTGCCGCTTGCCCCGTACCGGCTTGGGGGTAGAATGGTGCGCGTTCGAAGCAATCGAGCGGGCCGCGAAGCGACACCCCAGGAGGACCGGATGACCGTCATAGATGCCGATGCCCATGTCATCGAAAACGACCTGACCTGGGCGTATCTGTCAGACGACGACCGCAAATACGCGCCCATGATCCTGGAACAGGTCAGCGGCGCCGAACGGCAGACCAACCGCGGCGGGGTGTCGAAGCAGTTTTGGGCGTTCGGCACCAACATCCAGCCGTCGGACAGCAATATCAATTTCGAGGATCTGCCGGGCGAATCCCGCGAGATGGCCGACGTCAAGCGAAGGCTCGACCATATGGATCAGCTCGGCATCGACGTTCAGGTGCTGTACACGACGATTTTCCTGTCCCCCTGCGACACCGACGCCGCCGGGGAGTTCGCGCTCTACCATGCCTACAACCAGTGGCTCGCCGATATCTGGAAGCAGGCCCCGGACCGCCTCTACTGGGCCTGCATGGTGCCGCTCAATTCCATGCACCGGCTGCGCGAGGAGCTCGAGTTCTGCAAGGAAAACGGCGCCGTTTCGGTGTTCCTGAGGCCCTATGAATGCGACCGCCTGTCCTTCGAATCCTTCTTCTTCCCGCTTTACGAGGCCGCCCAGGACCTCGATCTCGCCATTACCTTCCACGCCGGCAACGGCTCGGTCACCAACAACAAGTTCTTGGAGCCCCACAACTTCGCCCGCTTCAAGGCCTCGATGGCGGCGAGCTTCCACGGGCTGTTGGAATTCGAAGTGCCGAAGCGCTTCCCCGAGCTGCGCTGGGGCTTCATCGAGGCCTCGGCCAGCTGGCTGCCCCACGCCCTGATCGACGCCGGCAAGCGCTTGAAGCGCAAGGGCAGGCGGCTGGACGCAGATCCCCTTGGCGCCAACAACATCTATGTCACGATCGAGGTCACCGACGACATCCCCTACATCATCAACCGCGTCGGCGACGACAATCTGGTGGTCGGCACCGATTACGGCCACACCGATACCTCGGCCGAGATCGAGGCCTTGCGCATCGTGCGCGAAAGCGGCGAGGTCGCGGCCGCAAGCATCGACAAGATCCTCGGCCCCAACTCGGTGCGCCTCTACGGGCTCAATTAGCCGCGGGCTGTGACAATGACGAAGGGCGGCCCCCGGGCCGCCCTCTGCGCTGGCCCCGCGTCCGGCAGGGCGTTGCCTTGTGTCGCTCAGTCCTTGTCGGAATCGTGCAGCTCGAGCACGTTGCGGTCGGGATCGTGGAAATACATGGAGCGCCCGGTGAAGGTCGCATCGCCGTGGCGTTCCTCGTCCATGATGATGCGGATGCCCTTTTCCTTGAGATACTCGGCGGCGCGGTCGTATTCGTCCGCGTCGACGTAGAAGGCGGTGTGGATGTCGTGCTTGTCGCCCTTGTTGGGGTCGATGGGATTCTCCGACAGCGTGAGGACGAAATAATCGTCCTGGCAGCTCACGAACACCATGTGGCGATTTTCGCGCTCGAACTTGAAGCCGAGCGTATTGACGTAGAAATCCTTGGAGCGTTGCAGGTCGGTAACGGGGATGGTGAAATGGGTCAGGCCCTTCATTTTGATCATGGCGAACTCCCTTGACGTTTGACCCGATTATAGAGATGCCGACCGCGGCTGGACAACCCGGTCTTGGCGCGCCCGCCGATGGCTGAGGCCCGCCTCAAGCCCGGCATTTGGGTGAAGGCCCAGTTGCGGCTCTGCGATCGGGCGGGGCTGACCCTGACCGTGCTGCGGCGCGGCGATGATGACGGCGGCTCCATCGTCCTCAAGATCTTGGGCGCCGACGGCCGCGCCGACCTGCTGACCCAGACCACGGCGCCGGCGGGCGGCCGCGCCTGGTTGAGGCCGCTCGGGCCCGAGCCGGTCGACGAATCGGAAGCCGACGCCTATATCGCCCGCCAGGGCGAGTTCGATCCCGACATCTGGGCGCTCGAGGTGATCGACCGGGCCGGGCTCTATGAGATCGACGGCGAGGTGATCGAGGGCTACTAGTCGGATTTTACGAATCGGCCGTGTCTGGTATAGTCCCGGCAACGACAACGGAGAGAAACGCTTAAGGAGATTTCCATGACGATGACATCGGAACGCGACGGCCTGACCGAACAGGACCACTTGGATGCCGAGGCCAAGGTCGTCAAGTTCAGCTACAAGAAACCCGAGGATTTCGACCGCCCCAAGATCTCCGTGCGCCTGGGCCAGACCGACGTGGTCCGCGCCCAGGTCCAGGTGATCCATCAGGGCGGGGAGAACAACCTCCATTACCACACCAAGGTGGACGGCATGTTCACGGTGCTCTCGGGCCGCATCCGCTTCTACGGGCCCGGCGACGAGGTGATCGCCGAATGCGGCCCCATGGAGGGCGTCATCATCCCGCGCAACGCGCGCTACTGGTTCGACAATGTCGGCGAGGGCGACGCCGAGGTGATGCTGGTCCAGGGCTTCCACGAAGCCGGCGCGAAGCTCTCGGGGCGCACCGATTCGGCGCCCAAGAAGCTCGCCGATGCCGGCTCCATGAGCGGCGGCTACTCGGCCGTGGTGAAATAGGGCACGGACCCGATTCCCGGATTTCGGGGAATTGCGGGCCGCGGGGCGGGGCAACCTACCCCGCGGCTTCCTTTTGTCGGGCGGCGCGCTTGCGGTCGTTGATATCGAGCAGCCGCTTGCGCAGGCGGAAGGTCTTGGGCGTCACCTCCACCAGCTCGTCGTCGTCGATATAGGCGATGGCCTCCTCCAGCGAGAAGCGCAGCGGCGGCGTGAGGGTCACCGCCTCGTCCTTGCCGGCGGCGCGGATATTGGTGAGCTGCTTGGCACGGAGCGGGTTGACGTCGAGGTCGTTGCCGCGGCTGTGTTCGCCGATGATCATGCCGGCGTAGGTCTCTTCGCCGGGGCCGACGAAGAGCCGTCCGCGCTCCTCCAGGTTCCAAAGCGCATAGGGCACCGTCGTCCCCTGGCCGTTGGCGACCAGCACGCCCGAGTGGCGGCCCTTGATCTCCCCCTTGTAGGGGGCATAGCCCGCGAACACCCGGTTCATCACGCCGGTGCCGCGGGTATCGGTCAGGAATTCCGAGTGATAGCCGATCAGCGCCCGGGTCGGGGCGAGGAAGGTGAGGCGCTGCTTGTCGCCGCCGGTGGGCCTGAGGTCGGTGAGCTCACCGCGGCGCTGGCCCAGCTTTTCCACCACCGCGCCGGCGAATGCCTCGTCGACGTCGATGACCACCTCTTCCATCGGCTCCAGGCGCCGGCCGGTTTCCGGATCCTCGCGGTAAAGCACCCGGGGGCGCGAGACCGAAAGCTCGAATCCCTCCCGGCGCATGGTCTCGATAAGCACCGCGATCTGCAGTTCGCCGCGCCCGGCCACCTCGAAGGCGCCGGCGCCGTCCCCCTCGGCGACGCGGATAGCGACGTTGCCCTCGGCCTCGCGCGCGAGACGGGCGCCGATCAGCCGCGACGTGACCTTGTCGCCGTCGCGCCCGGCCAGGGGCGAATCGTTGACCGAAAAGGTCATCGCCAGGGTCGGCGGATCGACCGGCTGGGCGGCCAGCGGCTCGGCGATGGCGGGATCGGAGAGGGTGTCGGCCACCGATGCCTTGGCCAGCCCGGCGATGGCGACGATGTCGCCGGCCTCCGCCGTCTCGATGGGGGTGCGCTCCAGCCCGCGGAAGGCCAGGAGCTGGACGATGCGCCCGCTCTCGATCACGTCGCCCTCGCGGTCGACGGCATGGATCGGCTGGTTCACCCGCGCCGCGCCGTCGGAGATGCGCCCGGTGAGGATGCGCCCGAGATAGGGGTCGTATTCCAGGGTCGTCACCAGCATGCGGAACGGCGCGTCGCCATTGACCTCGGGCGCTGCCACGTGATCGAGGATGAGATCGAGGAGCGGGACCATGGTCTCGCGCGCACCCTCGGGCTCGGCCGCGGCCCAGCCCTGCTTGGCCGAGGCGAACAGGGTCGGGAAATCCAGTTGGCGCTCGTCGGCGCCCAGCGCCGCCATCAGGTCGAAGGTTTCGTCCTGGACCTCGAAGGGGCGGGCGTCGGCGCGGTCGGTCTTGTTGATGACGACGATGGGGGCGAGGCCGAGGGCCAGCGCCTTGCCGAGGACGAACTTGGTCTGGGGCATCGGCCCCTCGGCGGCGTCGACCAGCACCAGGACGCCGTCGACCATGGACAGCACGCGCTCGACCTCGCCGCCGAAATCGGCATGGCCGGGGGTGTCGACGATGTTGATGCGCACGCCGCGCCAGGCCACCGAGGTGCATTTGGCGAGGATGGTGATGCCGCGCTCGCGCTCGATGTCGCCGGAATCGAGCGCCCGTTCGGCGACCTTCTGGCCGGCGCGGAAGGCGCCCGATTCGCGGAGCAGGCAATCCACCAGGGTGGTCTTGCCATGATCCACATGGGCGATGATGGCGATGTTGCGGATGTCCATGGATACGCGGAACCGTGATTGATCGGGCTGGCCTTGGGCGGCCGGGCCTATATATGGGCAAGAGCCTTGAGAAAACAATGAATTCGGTACGGGCGCAAAGCGTCAGCCGCAGATCGTCTTCAATTGGCGCCATTCACGGGGGCCGAGCGCGGGCGCCGTCGATCCCGTATCGTCGCGCAGCCTGGCCGCCCGCTCCGCCAGGTCCGGGTGGCTGTCGAACAGCGCCAGCGCCCCGCCGCTGGTGACCGTCTCGGTCCGCTTCAGGCGGGCGAAGAAATCGGCAAGCCCGTTGGGCGAGATCCGCGCCTGGGCAAGGATGTTCTGGGCGATGGCGTCGGCTTCGGCCTCCATGGCGCGGCTGTAGGCGCTGACCGCCAGTGCCCCGCCGACCCCCGCCGCGCTGCCGCCCATGTCGCCGCCGCCGCCGAACATGGCGGCGAGGGTGGTGGCGGCAAGCGCCTCGATGGCGTGGGTGAGGGGGTGCCGGGCGACGACATGGGCGATCTCGTGGGCGAGAACGCCGGCCAGTTCGTCGGGGCCCTCCATCTTCTCGATCAGATCGGAGAACAGGACGATCTGGCCGCCAAGGGTGGCGAAGGCGTTCTGCGCCTTTGCCTCGATGACCGTGATGTCGATGTCGTAGCCGCCGGCCCGCGCCGCTTCGGTGGCGAGCAGCTTGGCCGCGAGTTGCTCGAGCGCGTCCGCGCCGCGCCGGTTGCCGCAGACCTTGGCGCTGGCGGACAAGCGGGTCCGGAAGGACTTGCCCCAGGCGGTTTCCCAATCCACCGGGATGGCGCCGGCGATGACATGGGCGCCCTGGGGGATGACGACGAAGACCAGGCCGGCGAGGATGGCGATGATCAGGGCGATCAGGGCAAGCCTGTGGGCAAGACCGTGCTGCCTCTCTTCCCGGGGGAGAACCTGTGGGGCGATGGTCCGGATCTGGCCCAAGACGCCGGCATCGGTGATCACCAGGCGGGCGTCGGGATGATCCCGGTGCAGGAGGTTGAGCTCGGTTTCCGGCGCCACGCCGGGTGCCGTGCGCATGCCGCCATAGGGCCAATTTCCGCAGGAAACGCCGCCCTCGCCGTAGATCTGGATGCCGGTGCCGAGCACGCTGACGGTGACCGGCTTGGCGGCGGCCGTCACCCCGTCGAAAAACGACCCGTGAACCCGGGTCCGCCCGTCCCTAGATGGAGCCCGCATCGAACGCGTCCGCCAATCCCTCGCCCATGCCCGGGGCCCTGCCGGTGCTCTGGCCCAGGGTGTCGAGGTCAGGCACACCGACCACGGTGAGGTGCCGGGCGATGAACCGTACCATCCGGTTCTGCGCGAACGGCCTCCCGAAACCGAGGGTCAGCGCCGTGATCAGGATATTGCCGAAGACCAGGCGAAAGAGCTGGTTGTGGTCCGCATCGAAGCGGAAGCGCAAGCGCCCGAAGCGGACCCAGTCGGCCATGATCGCAAGCTCCCTGGCCTTGTAGCGGGTATAGGTCCTGAGCCAGCCGAGGGCGACCAGCCCCCAGATGACGAGAAACAGGCCGAACCCGAGATCCAACTGGACCGGTTCCCCCTCCCTGGCCCCGGCGAAGCGGCCGGGAAGGTCGATACCGAGTGCCCATAGCGCCAGGGCGATGACCAGAAGGGCCAGGATGACGATGCCGAAGGGTTTGAAGATGAAGCCGAGCCAGGCCCGCAAATAGGGACCGTAGAGCAGGCCGCTGCGGCCCTCGCTCTCGAAGGCGAATTGGCGGTCGCCGAACCAGGCGTTTTTCAGCCGCGTGCCGGTGAGCGAGACGCTCTGCACCGGATAGAGCAGTCCCATGGTGAGCGGGACCAGAAGCAGCCAGCCGAACGCCTTGAGCGCGTAGACCACGGCGGAACCGGTCTGGTTGCCGCGGATTCCCCGCCAGTTGGTGCGGCTCAGGCGATAGCGCAGCGCCCGGTAGGAGGCGACGAAGAAAAGGAAATAGGTGACCGCCCCGAGCCCGTAGAAGAACGCCATCTGGGCCCCCATGTCCTCGCTCCAGTAGAGGACGACATAGGCCGAGGCGGCAAAGATCGGCAGCAGGACGACGAAGAAGACGATGACGAAGCCGAGGAACATCTCCTTGCCGGTCCCGGTATAGACGAACCGGTCGCCCAGCAGGGAGGTCCGTCCCCAAAGGTACTGGCGCACCCGGGTGCGGCCCCAGAACCGGTAGAAGAAGAGCGTCACCAGGTTGAGCAGGGCGATCTTCAGCGTCATCGGCCAGAGGTCGGCGGTATCGCCTTCGTAGGTGAAGCGGTGTTGGGGCTCGGCCGCGGCATCGGCGCCGGATGCGGCGGCGGCCCGCGTCCCGGTGGCGGGGATCGGACTGGCCGGCGGCGGCCCCTCGGAATCGGACACGAAAACTCCTCTCGGCCTGGATCTCCACGACACCGCCACAAGCAGCGGCCCGTGGGCCGGCGCGGGGTGTCCGGCGAAGGCGCGATGGCGCCCCCGGGCAGGGTAGTCGTGGTGGCGCTCTTGCCGCAACCTCTTGTTGTCCGGCCGCGCCCCCCCGGTTCCCTTTCGCCGCGAATCCGGTATTCTCGCCGCGTTTTTCAGAAGGATGGTCGATGACCGAAACTGTCGATGCAGTGGTGATCGGGGCCGGCGCGGTGGGCTTGGCCTGCGCCCGGGCGCTGGCGCTTTCCGGGCGCGAGGTGATCGTTCTGGAGGCCGAGGACGCGATCGGAACGGGAACCTCGTCGCGGAATTCCGAGGTCATCCACGCCGGCATCTATTATCCGACGGGCAGCCTCAAGGCGCTTTACTGCGTCGACGGCCGCAAGCGGCTTTACCCCTATTGCGCCGAGCACGGCGTCGGCCACCGGCGCTGCGGCAAACTGATCGTCGCCACCGGCGAGGACCAGATTCCGGGTCTCAGGGCGCTGGAGGCCAAGGCGCGGGCCAACGGCGTCGACGATTTATGTTGGCTGCCGGCGGCGGACGCCAAGGCGATGGAGCCCGCCCTCGACTGCGTCGCCGCCCTGCTTTCGCCCTCCACCGGGATCATCGACAGCCACGGCTTGATGCTCGCCTATCAGGGCGAGGCCGAGGACGCGGGTGCCGTGATCGCCTTCAAAAGCCCGCTCGTCGGCGGCCGCGTCAGCGCAGCGGGGATCGAGCTCGATGTCGGCGGGCCGGGCGCGATGACGCTGGCGGCGCGCTCGGTGGTCAATTCCGCCGGGCTGTTCGCCCAGCCGGTGGCCGCCAGCATCGACGGCCTCGATCCCGCCACCGTGCCGCCGCGGCATTTCGCCAAGGGCAGCTACTTCTCCCTGGCCGGGGCCGCGCCCTTTACCCACCTGATCTACCCGGCCCCCGAGGCCGCGGGGCTCGGCGTGCACCTGACCCTCGACCTCGCCGGCCAGGCCAAGTTCGGACCCGATGTCGAATGGGTGGCGGAGATCGACTACACGGTCGATCCAAGCCGCTGCCGGGGCTTCTATGACGCGGTCAGGCGCTATTGGCCGGGTCTGCCCGACGACAGCCTGCAACCGGCCTATTCGGGCATCCGCCCCAAGATCCAGGCGCCGGGAGAGGCGGCGCGGGACTTCGTCCTGCAGGGTCCGGCGGATCACGGGGTTTCCGGCCTGGTCAACCTCTACGGCATCGAATCGCCGGGCCTGACCTCGTCGCTGGCCATCGCCGACGCCGTCCTCGGGCTGCTGGAAGACTGAGGCCCGGGCTTCGGCGCCGGGCGTTATGCGCGTCTTCGGGCACGCAATCCGACCTTGCCGGAGACCACGACTTCGGATATTTTTAAACAAACGTTTGAATATTAATAACGCAGCCACCGGGAACCTACCATGGCGACAAGATCGAAACCGCCGGTCCGCACCACCCGCCGTCGCGGGAAACGGGGGGCGCCGGCGCGGGCAAAAGCCGCCGTCCCGGCCAAGAGAGGGCGGGTGTCCCGCCCGGCCGCCGCGTCGGTGCGCGGCCCCGGGCGGCCCGGCGGCGATGCCAGCCGCGGGCGCATCCTCGACGAAGCCGGAAAGCTGTTCGCCCGCGACGGGTTCGACGCCGTCACCATCCGCCGCATCGCCGCGCGCGCGGGGGTCAATTTGGCCGCCATCGGCTACCATTTCGGCGGCAAGAAGGGCCTCTACCACGAGGTCATGCGCCAGATCATCATCGACGTTGCGCCGATCATCGAGCCGGTGGTGGCGCGCATGCGCGCCGACATCAAGTCCGCCCGGGGCGATCGCCGGGCCCTTTCCGATCTGGCCGCCCGCTTCGTCCGCCATACCCTGACCACGGTCCTGATGAACGAGCGCCTGAGGTGGCAGCATGCGCTTTTGGTGCGGGAGTTCGCCCAACCGTCCGAAGAGTTCCCCATGATCCTCGAGGAGGCGGTCAATCCCATGCATGACGCGGTGGCGGAGCTGGTCGCGGCGGCGACCGGCAAGCCCGCCACCGAGCCCGAAACCCGGCTCCTGACCACCGACGTGGTCGGACAGTGCATGATCTATCAGGTCGCTCGAAACCTGGTCTGCGCGCGGATGGGCTGGACCGACTACACCCCGGAATGCGTCGAGAGCCTGATCGCCATGATCACCGGCGCGGTTCAGCGCACCTTGGGTTTGCCCGAAACCGCGCCGGCGCCGGTGCCGCCGTCGGGAGGGGCGTGATGCTCTCGGCCAGGGACGGATTGCGCGTCGGCCTGCCGGTCCTGGTGCTGGCCGTGGCCGTGGCCGCGTTCTTCTATCTGCGCGCGACCAAGCCGGAGACGACACCGCAGCCGGCGGAGGAGAGAATCTGGACCGTCGCCACCGTCCCCGCGGTTCCCGAAGACGTCGAGCCGGAGATCAAGGCCTTCGGTCAGATCTTCGCCGGGCGCCAGGTCGAATTGCGACCCCTGGTGGAAGGTCGGGTGGTGGACACCGGTCCCGCCTTCGTCGAGGGCGGCGTGGTGAAGACGGGGGAATTGCTGATTGCCATCGATCGCTTCGATTTCGAGAACGCGCTCAATGAACGCAAGGCCCAGTTGGACGAGGCGCGGGCGAAACTCCGCGAGATCGAGGCCGAGCGTACCGGCGCCATCAAATTACGGGTCCGAGACAAGGAGCAGGTGGCGTTACGTAAGCGCGACGTCGCCCGCCGCGAGCGCCTGGTCGCCCGCGGCGCCAGCTCGGAAAAGGCCCTGGACGACGCGCGCCTGGCGCTGTCGGAGGCACGCCTCCGGCTGATCGAGCGCGAACGCAACATCCGCCAATACGCCTCGCGCCTGGAACAGCAGAAGGCGGTGATCGAACGACTGTCCGTGCAGCTGCGCCAAGCCGAGCGCGACCTCGAGCAAACCCGGCTGCTCGCCCCCTTCGAAGGCTTCCTGGTCGACGTCTCCACCGAGGTCGGCAAGCGGGTGAGCCGCTCGGACCGGGTCGCCCGGTTGATCGACGCGCGTCGGCTGGAGGTGCGGTTCACGCTCTCCAACGAGAATTTCGGGCGTTTGCTGTCGGTGGGCGACTGGCGCGGGCGCGCCATCCGCGCGGTCTGGACCGCGGGCGACCGGGTCCAAACCTTCACCGCCACCATCGACCGTATCCAGGGGGAGGTGGACGCCGCCAAGGGCGGAGTCGACCTGTTCGCCCGCATCGACGGGGCCGGCTCCGACACGCCGCTGAGGCCGGGCGCCTTTGTCGAGGTCTGGTTCAAGGAGCGGCGCTACGAGGACCTCGTTCGCATCCCCGCCACGGCGCTGCGCGCGGGTGGCCGTATCTTCGTCGCCCTCGACGGGCGGCTGCAGGAGCGGAAGGTCGAGCTCGTCACCCGCAGCGGCAATGACGTCTTCGTTCGCGGCAAGTTCGAGCCCAGCGCCGAGGTCGTCATCACCCGTTTCCCGGAAATGGCGCCGGGTCTCAAGGTCAGGACCCGCTGATGCAAGGCGCGGGGCTCCTGCATTTCTTCGTCCGCCATCCCACCGCGGCGAACCTCCTGATGGCCTTGATCATCCTGCTCGGGGTGTTTTCCCTGAACCGGCTCAACGTGCAGTTCTTCCCGGATTTCGGCATCGACTGGGTGACCATCGAAGTGGAATGGCCGGGCGCCTCTGCCGACGACGTCGATACCACCATCGTCCAGGCCATCGAGCCGGAGGTGCGCTTCCTCGATGGCGTCAAGAACGTGGTCTCCTCGTCGGTCGAGGGCCGCGCCTCGGTCAATGTGGAATTCTACGCCGGCACCGACATGCAGGCGGCGCTTTCCAACGTCGAGACCGGGGTCGGCCAGGTGACGACCCTGCCCGAAGACAGCCTCAAGCCGGTGGTCCGCCGCGCCGTACGCTACGACACCATCGCCCGGCTGATCCTGAGCGGGCCCTATTCCGAGGCGACCCTCAAGACCATCGCCAAGAAGCTTCGCGATGGGCTTCTCAACCGCGGCATTCAGAAGGTCGACATGTTCGGCGCCCGGGACGAGGAGATCTGGGTCGAAATTCGGCCCGAGACCCTGCTGCGCCTGGATCTCACCCTCGCGGACGTGGCCCAGCGCATCCGTGAGACCTCCCAGGATCTGCCCTCGGGCAACTTGCGCGGCGACACCGAAAGGCAGATCCGCAGCCTCGGTTTGCGCAAGGAGGCCAATCAGCTGGGGTCGATCGAAGTCAAGGCCCTGCCCGGGGGTCAGAAGGTGCTGCTGCGCGACATCGCCGAGATTAGCGAACGCTTCGACGTCGACGAGCCCCAGGCGCGGCGCAATTTCAAGCCGGCCATCGAGCTCCATGTGCAGCGCGCCGTCAATGCCGATGCCCTGGAGCAGGCGGAAATCATGAACGCCTATCTGGCCGACGTGAAAGGCGAATTGCCGCCGGAGATCTCGATCGAGCAGCACGCGGTCGCCGCCGACCTGATCCGAAGCCGTATCGATCTGTTGCTGCGCAACGGCATATCGGGGCTGGTGCTGGTGGTGATGGTGCTGTTCGTCTTCCTCAATTCCCGGGTCGCCTTCTGGGTCGCCGCCGGCATCCCCATATCCCTGATGGCGACCATGACGATCATGCTGGTCACCGGCCAGAGCATCAACATGATCAGCCTGTTCGGGATGATCATGGCCATCGGCATCGTCGTCGACGAGGCCATCGTCGTCGGCGAACACGGTGAGTTCCGGCTGCGATCGGGCATGGCGCCCGCCGCGGCCGCCGAGGTGGGGGCGACGCGGATGGCGGCGCCGGTGCTGAGTTCGGCGCTGACCACGGTCGCCGCCTTCACGCCGCTTTTGGTCATCGGCGACATCATCGGCGTCATCATTGCCGCCATCCCCCTGGTGGTGATCTCCATGATCGGTGCCAGCGTGCTGGAATGCTTCTTCATCCTGCCGGCGCATCTGCGCAGCGCCTTCACCAAGCTGGGGACCCGGCGGTCGCCGCTGCGCGAAAGGTTCGACACCGCGTTCGACCGCTTTCGGGACGATCAGTTCGGGCGTGCCGTTGCCGCCGCGGTGAGGTGGCGGTACGCGACTCTCGCCGTTGCCGTCGGCGCCTTGATCATGACCATCGGCCTGATCCAGGGCGGCCGCGTCAATTTCCAGTTCTTCCCGACCCCCGAGGCGGACCGGGTTCACGCCAATGTCGAGATGTCGGCGGGCACCCCCCGGGCCGTGACCCAGGCGATGCTGGACGAGCTCGAGCGGGCGGCCCTTGCCGCGGAAAAGACCCTGACCGGGGGCAAGGGCGGGCTGATCCACGTGACCCTGTCCAAGCTCGGCACCGAGGTCGGCCGGCAGGACGTCGGCCCGGCCACCGGCGACAATATCGGCGGCGTCACCCTCGAGTTGACGCCGTCGGACGAACGCACCGTCAGGACCCGCGAAATGATCACCCAGTGGCGCCAGTCGGTGCAACTGATGGCCGGCGTCGAGAGCCTTACGGTGGTGGGCCAGACCGGCGGGCCTCCGGGCCGCGAGATCGACATCCGACTCTCGGCGCCCGACACCGATGCGCTGAAGGCGGCGGCCAAGGAGGTGCGGGCGATGCTCTCGCGCTATCCGGGCGTCAGCGACGTCGAGGACAATCTTCCCTTCGGCAAGGCCGAAGAGATCCTGGAGGTGACGCCGCGCGGCCGCGCCCTCGGCTTCGCCACCGAAAGCGTCGCACGCCAGGTGCGCGATGCCTTCCAGGGCGCGGTGGCGCGGCGCTTCGCCCGTGGCGACGAAGAGGTGCTGGTCAGGGTCCAATTTCCCCGCGGCGCGGCCGACACGGCGGCGCTGGAAAACCTCTATTTGCGGGCGCCGGGCGGCGCCGAAGTGGCGCTGAGCGAGGTGGTCACGCGCGAGACCAAGCGCGGCTTTTCGCGCATTCGCCGCGAGAACGGCGTGCGCCAGGTGGCGGTGACGGCGGAGGTCGACGAGGGCACGACCAACACCAACACGGTGCTCGCGGCGCTGGCCAAGGACGGCATTTACGATGTCGCCTCGCGCTACGGCGCCCAGGTCAGGTTCGCGGGCAAGGCCGAAGAACAGGAGGAGACGCTGGCCGACATGAAGATGGGGGTGGCGATCGGCCTGGTCACCATCTACATCATCCTGGCCTGGGTGTTCGCCTCGTTCTCCCGGCCCGTGGTGGTGATGGCGATCATTCCCTTCGGGCTGATCGGGGCCGTCGTCGGGCATTGGCTCTTGGGTTTCGATCTCACCATCCTCAGCCTGATCGCGCTTCTCGGCCTGGCCGGGATCGTGGTCAACGATTCCATCATCCTGGTGACCACCATCGACGGCCGGATCGGCGGCGGCGAGCCGCTCCATGAGGCCATCGTCAACGGCAGCCGCGACCGTCTCAGGGCCGTAATCCTGACCTCGGCCACGACCATCGGAGGGCTGTTGCCGCTGATGTTCGAGCGCAGCTTCCAGGCGCAGTTCCTGATCCCCATGGCGCTGACCATCACCTTCGGCCTGCTTGCCGCCACCGCCCTGGTATTGGTCGTGGTGCCCGCCCTGATCGCGGTGCAGGGGGACGCGGCCGACGCTGTGCGCAAGGTGATCGGACGTTCGGGCCGCGGGCGGCCGGAACTGGGGCAGGCCGCCGAGGGCGGGGAGGGAAGCCCATGACGGCTCCCGATCGCCGCCTCTCGGTCGCGCCGATGATGGACTGGACCGACCGCCACGAGCGCTTCTTCCTGCGGCTGATCACGCGGCGCACGCTGCTCTATACCGAGATGATCACCACCGGCGCGATCCTCCATGGCGATCGCGACCGTTTGCTCGGCTTCGATCCCTCGGAACACCCGCTCGCCCTGCAGGTTGGCGGCGCCGACCCCGGCGCCCTTGGCCGCGCCGCCGAGATCGCCGCCGATCTCGGTTATGACGAGATCAACCTCAATGTCGGCTGCCCGTCGGACCGGGTGCAGTCGGGCCGCTTCGGCGCCTGCCTGATGGCCGAACCCGACGAGGTCGCGCGCTGCGTCGAAGCCATGGGGGGCAAGGGCATCCCCGTGACCGTCAAGTGCCGCATCGGCATCGACGGGCGCGCGGCGTTCGCGGACTTGCTCGATTTCGTCACCAGGGTCGGCCGCGGCGGCGTCTCCTCCTTCGCCGTGCATGCGCGCATCGCCGTGCTCGAGGGCCTGAGCGCTAAGCAGAACCGGGAGATCCCGCCGCTCCGCTACGACGACGTCTACCGCCTCAAGGCCGAGCGGCCCGACCTCGAGGTGGCGATCAACGGCGGCATCCTCACCCTGGACGCGGCCCGCGACCATCTCGCCCATGTCGACGGCGCCATGATCGGGCGCGCCGCCTACCAGAACCCATGGATGCTGGCCCGGGCCGATGGTGAGATCTTCGGCGAGCCCGGCCCCGGCCGCAGCCGCGACGAGGTGATCGCGCGGCTGGCCGATTACGCCGAGGCCCATCTCGGCGCCGGCGGCAGATTGTCGGAGATCACCCGGCACGTGCTCGGCCTGTTCCAGGGCGTGCCGGGGGCCCGGGCCTGGCGCCGGCATCTCGCCGAAAACGCCCACAAGCCGGGCGCCGGGGTGGAGGTGTTGCTGGAGGCCGCGGCCAAGGTGCCGGCGGAGATCCGCAGCGCCCGGCCCGGCCAAGCGGCGCCGCCGGAATCGCGGCCGGCGCGGGCCTTATAACGGCGCGGGGGCCTTATTTAACCAAGTGGTTAATTAACCAGTTGGTTGAATAAGGCCTAGACGCTGAAGCTCTCGCCGCAGCCGCAGCGCGCGGTTTCGTTGGGATTGCGGAAGACGAAGCCGGATTCGAGCGGCTTGTCCTCATAATCGATCTCGGTGCCGAACAGGTAGAGCATGGCCATCGGGTCGATCACCAGGGTGATGCCCTTGTCTTCGATCACCTCGTCGCTGGGGCCGATCTCCCGCGCATAGTCCATCTTGTAGGTCTTGCCCGAGCAGCCGCCCTCGCCGACGCCGATCCACAGGCCCGCCACCGGTTCCTCGGCGGCGGCGAGGATGGTTCTGGCGCGGGCCGCGGCGGCCTCGGTCAGCGTCACGATGGGCGGGCGTTCGGTGGTGTTTGCGGTATCTGCCATGGCGTTCACCCGATCCTAAATGAAGCCCAGTTCAAGCTTGGCGGCTTCCGACATGCGGTCCGGCGTCCACGGCGGGTCCCAGACCAGCTCGACCGCGACCGAACGCACGCCGGGCACGGTGCCGACCCGGTATTCGACCTCGCCGGGCATCGATTCGGCGACCGGGCAGTTGGGCGTGGTCAGGGTCATGACCACGCGCACGTCGCCGTCTTCCGAGATGTCGACGTCGTAGATCAGGCCGAGCTCGTAGATATTGACGGGAATCTCGGGGTCGGTGACGGTCGACAGCATCTCGATCACGCTCTGGCGCAAGGCGTCGCCGTCGCCGTCGCCTTTCGCGGCCGTCGTCTCCGGGGCCTCGATCTCGGTATTCCCCATGGGGGTCCGTTCGTCCATGGCTCTACTCCGTCACCACCGTGTCGTCGGTTTCATCCAGCGCCGCCTTCAAGGTGTGCCAGGCCAGGGTCGCGCATTTCACCCGCATCGGATAGCCGCGCACGCCGGCCAGCGCGTTGAGCTTGTCGAGCCCGTCGTCCAGCGCCTCGTCCTTCTCGCCGGTGACCACGTCGTGGAAGCGTTGGAACATGGCTTGCGCTTCCGCCTCGCTCAGCCCCTTGAGGAGCTCCGTCATCAGCGATGCCGAGGCGGTCGAAATGGCGCAGCCCCGCCCTTCGAAGCTGACGTCCTTGACGATGCCGTCCTCGACCAGCGCGTAGACCGTGAACTTGTCGCCGCAGAGCGGGTTGTGCCCCTTGGCCTCGCGGTTCGACGGCTCGTGGTGCCCGAAGTTCCGCGGGCTCCGCGAATGATCGAGGATCACCTCTTGATACAGGTCACGCAATTCCGACATCAGCCGAACAACTCCCTGACTTCACCCAGCGCCGCCACCAGCGCATCGATATCGTCGCGGTTGGAGTAGGCCCCGAAGGAGGCCCGGACCGTCGCCGCGACGTCGAAATGGTCCATCACCGGCTGGGCGCAGTGGTGGCCGGTGCGCACCGCCACCCCCTGCTGGTCGAGCACCGTGCCGATATCGTGGGGGTGGGCGTAATCGAGCACGAAGGACACCACCGCCGCCTTGTCCGCCGCGGTGCCGATCAGTTGCAGCCCCGGCACCTCCGCCAGCCGGTCGGTGGCGTAGGCCAGCAGGTCGGCCTCGTGGGCGGCGAGCCCTTCGTGGTCGAGGGCCGCGAACCAGTCGATGGCGGCGCCCAGGCCGATGGTGCCGGCGATATTGGGGGTGCCGGCCTCGAACTTCTGCGGCGGGGGCGCGAACTCGGTCTTGTCGAAGGTGACCGACAGGATCATGTCGCCGCCGCCCTTCCACGGCGGGATATCGGAGAGCAGATCGCCCTTGCCGTAGAGCACGCCGGTGCCCGACGGGCCGTAGAGCTTGTGCCCGGAAAAGGCATAGAAATCGCAGTCGAGCGCGCGCACGTCGGTGGCGAGATGGGGGATGCCCTGGGCCCCGTCGACCAGCACCAGGGCGCCGGCGGCGTGGGCCATGGCGATGATGTCGGCGATCGGCAGAACCGAGCCGAGCGCGTTGGAGACCTGGGTCACGGCCACCAGCCTGGTGCGTTCGCCGAGCAGCTTCTCGAACTCGTCCATGATCAGGGCGCCGTCGTCGTCGAAGGGCGCGACCTTGAGGACGATCCCCTTCTCGTCCCGCAGCAGCTGCCAGGGGACGATGTTGGAGTGGTGCTCCATCTCGGTGATCAGCACCTCGTCGCCGGGTCCGAGATTGGCCCGGCCCCAGCCCTGGGCGATCAGGTTGATGCCCTCGGTGGTGCCGCTGGTGAAGACGATCTCGCCGTCGTCTGCGGCGTTGATCAGCTGCCGCGTCTTGCCGCGCACCGCCTCGTAGGCCGCCGAGGCGCGCTCCGACAGGTCATAGACGCCGCGGTGGATGTTGGCGTATTCGGCCTCGTAGGTGTGGGCGACGGCGTCGATCACCGCTTGGGGCTTCTGGGCGGAGGCCGCCGAATCGAGGAACGCCAGCGGCCGGCCGTGGGACGGCGTCTTGAGGATGGGAAACTGGTCGCGGACCGCGGAAACGTCGAAGCGGGCCGCCGTATTGGTGCGGGGTGCGGCGTCAGTCATCGTCGCCTCCCGCGTCCTCGTCCTGCCAGCGCGCGACGCAGTGGTGCAGGTGCTCGCCCAACGCGCCCGCGTCGAAGCGGTCGATGACCTCGCCGACGAAGCCGCCGATCAGGAGCCGGCGCGCCTCGGCCTCGGGCAGCCCCCGCGCCATCAGGTAGAACAGCGCATCGGCATCGATGTCGCCGACACTGGCGCCGTGGGCGCACTTGACGTCGTCGGCCAGGATCTCGAGCTCCGGCTTGGTGTCGGCGACGGCGCGTTCGGACAGCAACAGCGCCTGGTTCTTCTGCCTGGCATCGGTGCCGATCGCCTTGGGCGCGACCCGGATCAGGCCCTGGAACACGCCATGGGCGTGATCGTCGAGCACCCCCTTGAACAGCTCCTCGGTCTCGCAATTGGGATAGGCGTGATCGACCCGGGTGGTGTGGTCGAGGTGCTGGCGGCCGCGCCCGAGATAGGCGCCCATGAGGCGCGCCCGGCCGCCGGGCGCGGAGAAGGCGAGATCGGTTTCCTGGCGCGAGAGGCGTGCGCCCAAGGCCAGGGCGAAGGACGCATAGCGCGCCTCGGCGCCGACGTCGACCACGGCACGGGCGGTGTGGACGGCGGCGGGGCCCTGGTCCTGGACGCGGGCGTGGGTGAGGGCGGCGCCCTCGGCCAGGGCGATGTCGGTCACCGCATTGGCGAAGGCCGGCGCCGCGCTTGGGCCCGCCGATGCGTAGGTCTCGATCACCTGGGCTTCGGCGCCGCGGGCGAGGGTGAAGATGTTGCGCGTGTGGCTCGCCCCTCCGGTGGCGCCGGTGGCGAGGAACACCAGGCTGATGGGCGTTTCCAGCCGGACGCCGTCGGCCAAATGGAGCACGGCGCCGTCGGCCATGAAGGCGGCGTTGAGGTCCCATAGCGCGCCGGCGGCGTCGGTGGCGGTGCTGATATGGCCCTGGATCAGGCCGGGGTCGTGCTCGAGCGCCCGGGCCAGGGTGGTGAGGATGATGCCGTCGCCGAGGGCGGGGATGTCGGAGAGACCGTCAATCAGGCGGCCGTCGACGAAGACCAGGCGCGCCGCCCAGTCCTCGGGCCCGGGCAGGGCCGGGGCCTCCGGCGCCCGACCGGCGGCGGCCGGCGTGAATGCACCGTTTTGGACGAGGTCGAGGGCGGTGAACTTCCATGCTTCGAGACGCCGGTTGGGCAGCCCCGCATCTTCGAAGCGCTTGAAGGCGTCGCGGCGCAGGGCCGCCAGCCACTCGACGCCGGAGCCGGGCAGATCGGGCGCAAGCGTTGCGAAGGCCCGGAGATGGGCGTCGGCGGTGCTCAGGGTTTCGGATACTGCCGTGTTCATGATGCTGCCGCCGCCTCAGGCCGCGCTCTTCTCGTCGGTGAAGGCGCCATAGCCCTTTTCCTCGAGCTCCAGCGCCAGTTCCTTGCCGCCCGAGCGCACGATGCGGCCCTTGGCGAGCACGTGGATGCGGTCGGGGACGATGTAGTTCAAGAGCCGTTGGTAGTGGGTGATCACCAGCATCGCGCGGTCGGCGGCACGCTGCCGGTTGACGCCCTCGGCGACGATGCGGAGCGCATCGATGTCGAGCCCCGAATCTGTCTCGTCGAGGACCGCCAGGGTCGGTTCCAGCATGGCCATCTGGAACACCTCGTTGCGCTTCTTCTCGCCGCCGGAAAAGCCCACATTGATCGGCCGGGAGAGGAATTCCGGCTCCATCTTCAGCTCCGCCAGCTGCGTCTTGGCGCGCTTGAGGAAGTCCATGGCGTCCAGCTCGTCCTCGCCGCGGGCGCGCCGCTGGGCGTTGACCGCGGCCTTGAGGAACACCGAATTGGCGACGCCGGGGATTTCCACCGGGTACTGGAAGGCGAGGAAGACCCCGGCCTGGGCGCGTTCGTCGGGGTCGAGCGCCAACAGGTCTTGGCCCCGGTAAATGACCTCGCCCTCCGTCACCTCGTAACCCTCGCGGCCGGCCAGCACGTAGGACAGGGTCGACTTGCCCGAGCCGTTGGGTCCCATCATCGCATGCACCTCGCCGGCGGGCAGGGTGAGGTCGAGACCCTTGAGAATCTCGGTGCCGTCGACGGTGACGTGCAGGTTCTTGATTTCGAGAATATTCACGTGACTGTTCCTATCCGACGCTGCCTTCGAGACTGATGCCCAGGAGCTTCTGGGCCTCGACGGCGAATTCCATGGGCAGCTTCTGCATCACCTCCTTGCAGAAGCCGTTGACGATCAAGGACACCGCGTCCTCGGCGCCGAGCCCCCGGCTCTGGCAGTAGAACAGCTGGTCGTCGGAGATCTTCGACGCCGTCGCCTCGTGCTCGACCCGGGCCGAGCGGTTGCGGACCTGGATATAGGGCACGGTGTGGCCGCCGCATTGATCGCCGATCAGGAGCGAATCGCACTGGGTGTAGTTGCGCGCGTTGGCCGCCTTGGGATTGACCCGCACCAGGCCGCGATAGGTGTTCTGCGACCGGCCCGCGGAAATGCCCTTGGAGATGATGGTGGACGACGTGTTGGGCGCAAGATGGATCATCTTGGTGCCGGTGTCGGCCTGCTGCAGGTTGTTGGTGACGGCGACCGAGTAGAATTCGCCGACCGAACCTTCCGCTTCCAGCAGCACCGAGGGATACTTCCAGGTGATGGCCGAGCCGGTCTCCACCTGGGTCCAGGAAATCTTGGAATTGCGCCCGCGACAGGCGCCGCGCTTGGTGACGAAGTTGTAGATGCCGCCCTTGCCCTCGGCGTCGCCGGGATACCAGTTCTGCACCGTCGAATACTTGATCTCGGCGTCCTCCAGGGCGATCAGCTCGACCACCGCGGCATGCAGCTGGTTCTCGTCGCGCATGGGCGCGGTGCAGCCCTCCAGGTAGCTCACGTAACTGCCCGGCGAGGCGACGATCAGGGTGCGCTCGAATTGGCCGGTTTCGGCGGCGTTGATGCGGAAATAGGTGCTCAGCTCCATGGGGCAGCGGACGCCTTCGGGGATGAAGACGAAGGAGCCGTCCGAGAACACCGCCGAGTTGAGGCAGGCGTAAAAGTTGTCGCCCTGGGGAACGACGCTGCCGAGGTATTGGCGCACCAGCTCCGGGTGTTCCTGCACAGCTTCGGAGAACGAGCAGAAGACGATGCCGAGCTCGGCCAGCTTGGCCTTGTAGGTGGTGGCGACGGAGACCGAGTCGAACACCGCATCGACGGCGACGCCCGCAAGCACCTCCTGCTCGCGCAGCGGGATGCCGAGCTTCTCGTAAGTGGCGAGCAGTTCGGGATCGACCTCATCGAGGCTCTTGGGCCGGTCATCCTTGGATTTGGGGGCGCTGTAATAGCGGATGTCCTGGAAGTCGATGGGCGGATGGGTGATCCTGGCCCAGCGCGGTTCGTGCCCTTGCATCTCGCGCCATTTGGCGAAGGCCTCGAGCCGCCAGTCGAGCAGCCATTGGGGCTCCTCCTTCTTGGCCGAGATCAGGCGGATGACGTCCTCGTTGAGCCCCTTGGGAACCGTCTCCTCTTCGAGCTCGGTGACGAAGCCGAACTTGTATTCGCGTTCGGCCAGAGCCCGCACTTCGTCCATGGTTTGCGGATTGCTCACGGCCTAGCTCCCATGTCCCGGTGCGCTGCGGCGCGACGCCCTGGCGGCGGTGGGCAGTTCGGCCAAGAGCGGCGGCGTCCCCATCAGTTCGGCCAGGGACACTTCCGAAAGGGCGCGCTCGACCGCCTGATTGATCTTGTGCCAGCCGGCGCGGCTGGGGCACAGCGTCTCCACCGTACAGATGTCGGCGCTGCGGTCCACGCACTGGGTCAGGGCGATGGGGCCGTCGATGGCGGCGATGATCTCGGCGACGGAAATGCGCTCCGGCGCGGCGGCGAGGCGATAGCCGCCCTTGGCGCCGCGCACGCTGGCCAGGACGCCGTCGCGGGCGAGGGTGGCGAGCACCTTGCTGACGGTGGGCACCGGCAGGCCCGTGCAGTGGGCCAAATCGAGGGCGTTATGCACCCCCTTGGGATCGGAACCCATCTGGGTCAGCAACACGACCGCGTAATCGGCCAGTCGACTGAGTTTGATCATGGTTCTCTCCGAGCCGCGGAATTCGGGCCCCGCCCTCCGTTTAAAGACGACTGAATTGGTCTGAATTAGAGATCGTGCATCCGCGGTGGAAAGTCAACCCCGTTTGTCAGGATTATGCCGTTTTTTTCCGCTTGATCAGCGTAGTAAGGCATTTTAAGGCTTGGACTTTGGATGTTTTCCGCTGTCGGCGGCGCCGTCTTCGAGGCCTGCGTCAAGCGCGGGCTGGGGCGGGAGCCGCCGACCGAATGGTTCCTGCAGAATATCCGGGAATAAGACCCGCGGCACAGCTGGTGCTGAGAAAACCTAGGTTGAGCCTGCGGGCGAGGGCGCCGGGCTGGGCCCATCGGCGCCGACGATATGCGCATCGAGGAATTCGAGCGTCCGCGCCCGGGCCAGGCGGGTGGCCTCGGGATGGTGGCGGGCGCCGCGATTCTCGTTGTCGAAGCCGTGGACCGCGCCGGGATAGACGTGGAACGGCACCTCGGGGTATCGGGCCTGGAACTGCGCGACCTTGTCCGGGCTCAAGGCGGTGTCGCCGTCGCCGACATGGCATTCGATGGGGCAGTGGTCGCCCTCGTCCATGTAGCGGGTCATCTCGCCGCCGTAATACGAGACCGCGCAGGCGAAATCGCTGCGGCAGGCCGCGAGCCAAGCCAGCGAACCGCCGAAGCAGAAGCCCAAGATGCCGACCCGCCCGGCATCGGCGACGGCATCGCGTGCGGCCTCGAGGTCGAGGAGCGCCTTGGACCAGTCGTAATTGCGGTAGAGCTCCTTGGCGCGGCGATTGCCCGCATCGTCGTACTCGATGATCAGCCCGGGCTCGAGCCGGTCATAGAGCCTCGGCGCGATGGCGAGGTAGCCCTTGGCGGCGTAATCGTCGACGACGCCCATGAGGTAGGAATTGACGCCATACATCTCCTGGGCGACGACCAGGCCCCCCTTCGGCGTGGCCTGGGGCTCGGCCCGCCAGGCCCCCAATCTGTGGCCGTCGGCTGCGGTGATCTCGACCCAGGCGCCCATCGGCTCGCTCCCCCGCCGCCTAGAGGTGGTTGGAGCCGCCTTCGCAGGCGATGGTCTGGCCGGTGACGAAATCGCTCGCAGGCGCCAGCAGGAACAGGATCGTGCCGACCAGGTCTTCGGGCATCTGCAGGCGGGGTATGGCGGCGCTCTCGGCCATCTTCTGCTCGCGCCGCCGCCAGTGCGCCTCGGGCATCACCGCGCCGATGGTCTCGCTCTTGGTCAGCCCGGGGCAGACGGCGTTGACGCAGATCCTGTCCTTGCCGAGGTCGTGGCTGAGCGAGCGGGTGAAGCCGACCACCCCGGCCTTGGAGGTGGTGTAGTGGAGCCGCCCGGTGGTGCCGGTCAGCCAGGTCGAGGACGAGATGTTGATGATCTTGCCGTGGCCCTGTTTCTTCATCGCCGGATAGACCGCCTTGCAGCAATTGAAGATGCCCTTGAGGTTGACCGCCATCAGCCGGTCCCACTCGTCTTCGGGGATGGCGGTCCAGTCGTCGCGCTTGGGGATCACGGCATACATGGCGGCGTTGTTGACGAGCCCGTCGATGGCGCCGAATTCATGGAGCGCTTGGTCGGCAAGGGCGGCGCAGGCGGCCATGTCGGAGACGTCGGCGGAGACGTACCGGGCGCTCCCGCCCGCGTCCGCTATCTCCCCGGCCAGGGCGCCGCCCTCGTTGTCGGTGATGTCGGCGATCACCACGTTGGCGCCGACCTCGCCCAAGGCCTTGGAGTAGACCTTGCCGATGCCGACGGCGCCGCCGGTGACGATCACCGTGCGGCCCTCCAGGTCGAACAGACCCTTGGCGCTGAAGCTGTCCCCCATGTCCTCCTCCCTGGTTTTCCTGGCGCTTGTCGCCGCCGCCTCAGCCCAGCGTCGGGTCGAGGATCACCTTGCCGGGCACGGATCCGGCCTCGACCAGGCGGTGGGCGTCGACGATCCCGCTCAACGGATAGACCTTTTCGATCACAACCTTGATCTTGCCCTCTGCGGCCGCCTTGAGCGAGTCCTCGACATTCTGGCGGGTCGATCCGGCGCTGCCCATGATGGTGATCTTGGAATCGTAGAGCTTGAAGCAATCCAGCGGCACGACGGGCCCGGCGTGGGACCCGGCGGTCACCAGCCTGCCGCCATGGGCGATGGCGGCAAAGGCCTTGGGCCAGGTCTCGGGGTTGGAGATGTTGTCGTAGACGAGATCGACGCCGTGGCCCTTGGTGATCGACATCACCTCTTCGGTGAGGTCCTGCTCGCCGTAATTGACGACGTAATCGGCCCCTAGATCGAGCCCGATCCGGGCCCGTTCGGCCGACCCCGCGGCACCGATCACGTTGGCGCCCACCATCTTGGCGATCTGTACGCCGATGCTGCCCAGGCCGCCGGAACAGCCCATCACCAGCACCCATTGGCCCTTCTTGAGCTCGCCCATGGTGAACATCAGGTGGAAGGCGGTGGGGCAATGGCGGATCACCACCGAGGCCTCGTGGTAATTGAGGTTGTCCGAGATCGGCAGGCAGCAATTGGCATGGACCTTGACCAGCTCGGCGTCGCCGCCCCAGCGCCTGACCCCGAGCATCCCGTCCTCGCCGGGGCCGGGTCGCGACAGCACCGACACCCGGTCGCCGATCTTAGGCATGGTCACGCCTTCGGCGGGCGCGCCCAGAGCCACCACCTCGCCCGACGGGTCGACCCCGAGGATCCCGGGCAGGATCGGGTTGCGCTGCATCTGGGTGCCGGCGCGCACGGCGCAGTCAAGGGTGCGGTTGACGGTGACGGCATGGACCTTGACGATGACCTGGCCGGGGCCGGGCTCCGGGTCCGGCGCGTCTTCGTAGCGCAGCACCTCGGGCGGGCCGAACTCGTGGAAAATGGCGGCTTTCATAAGCTGTTTCCGTCCCTCGTGCGAGTCGTAGGGGAAGTCGCTGAATGGTCAAGCCGGCGGGGCCGGGCCCGCCGTGCCGACCGTGTTACTCATGCCGGCGCCGGAGTTCAAGACTATTCCGCTTCCCGCCCGGGCCCGCGCTCCGCATCGGACCAGGGGGCCCGAGAGAAGGCGCGCCCATCCAGCTGTGGCATTGGCCCGTCTCCTGGGCCAAACTGAACGCCGATGGGTCCGCGCTCGGGCGCGTTTTTCGGCCGGGCGCATGTTTGAGGACAAACAATCGGGGACAAAGATCAATGGCCGATCAAGGTGAGGGGCAGGGGGGCCGAAGCCGCCCTCAGTACTACGTTTTTTGGATGACCAATGTCGATCCCGCGCCCGATCCGGGCAAACCGGTCGATGACATCCGCCAGGAGCATTTCGCCTATCTTTCCGACCTGGAGGAGCGCGGGATCCTTCTTGCGGCGGGCCCCTTCATGGATGCCGACGGGTCGCGCCATGGCGCCGGCATGATGATCCTGCGCGCCGGGTCGATGGAGGAGGCCGACGCCATCGCCGCCGAGGAACCCTACCGCAAATACGGGCTGCGCAATCACGGCCCCACCCCCTGGCAATGGGCCGAGGGGTCGGTCACCCAGACCGTGCGCCTCAAGGCCCGGACCTTCGAGGTGACCTAGGGGGAGGCGCGCCGGGGGCAGGCCGGGGCGCGCGAATTTCGTCGAAGCGGATGAGGCGGCCGCGGTCTTCGTCCCACAGCACGAGCCAAGCCGACTTGACGGCCTGCCAGACGGTGAACGACGGCACCGCCTGAAGGGCGGGAACCGCGTCGAGGCAGTCCTGCAGCGCGTAATTGGGGATCCGCGGGTTGATGTGGTGGACGTGATGGATGCCGATCGCGCCGCTGAACCACTGCAGCACCTTGTTCATCTTGAAGTAGCCGCACCCATTGAGCGCCGTGGTCGGCAGTTCCCAATCCTCGTCATGCACCCATTGGGCGGTCGGGAACTTGTGGCCGAGGAAGTCCAGCCAAAAGCCGAATCCCGAGGCCAGAACGATGATCGGGCCGTGAACCAGGGCGAATTCGCGGAAGCCCAGCGCCCAAATGAGCCCGCCGTAGACGACGAGGAGGGCGATGTTGGTCCGATAGAGGTTGCGCCGCTCGGCCTTCCACGACTTTTCGGCGGTGATGGGAAGCCGCGCCCCGATAATCATGGTCAGCGGCGCGAGGATCCAGAAGAATACGAACGGGTCCCTGGTCACGCGGTAGATCAGGCGATGCCGGGGCGGCAGCGCCAGATACTCCCTCACCGTCAGGCATTCGGCGAAGACGTCGCGCGCGCCGCGGTCGAGGCTGTTGATCTTCTGGTGGTGATAGGCGTGCTGCCGGGTCCAGAAACACAACGGGGCGAAGTTGAACAGCGAGATGACCCGTATCATCCATTCGTTGGCCCAGCGGGAGCGGAAGAAGGCGTAATGGCCGCTGTCATGCTGCAAGATCGTCATGCGCACGATCAATCCGGCGCAGAGCAGACCGAAGCCGAACGTCAGGACATAGGAGACCTGGAGAGAAAGATAGGCCAGCGCCCAGCAGGCGAAGAACGGGATAAAGGTATCGGCCACCTGGACGAGGCTCTTGCGCAGCGACGGGCGGGCAAAGGGGGCCATTGCCTTGCGCAATGCGCGGGCGTCTTCGCGGCTCATCCGCGGCAGGGGCCGGGGCCGGGGCGCCTCCCGGTCCGATGCTGGAGCGAGAGAGGCGAGTCCCGGGCGTCCATAGGCGGGGCTGGGAACCGGCCGGTCGGGAAGAGCGACGGACATCGAACCTGCCTCCGTGGTTGTTCGATCTCGGCCGAGTATGGGTTGCCGCCGCCAATCCCCCGTGGCGATGGCGCCGAGGCGCCGTCAAACCTGCGTCAAAGCTCCAAAAACGGCGTCGGAACCGCCGGACCCACCGCCTGTCCGGGGCGAATGGCGGCTCGACCGGCGGGAAATTGCCGCTACTATGGGGCATCGCCGTCGCAGGTCGTGCGGCCTCTGCCGTGGGGCGAAGCGCGCGGCGAGCCCCGCGGCGCGCAGATCAGATGAGTCCTTCAGGTCCCGAGACGACTGTGTTCGAAACCGCGCGCCATAGTATCGACAGCCTGTATCTCTGGGCCGGGCAGCCGTTCCACGGCTTTTCGCCCTCGGTCCTGACGGCGATCGTCGTCATCTACTTCATCGCCTTTCTCGCCCGCGGCGTACTGGGTTTCGGCGCGGTCGCGCCCATCGTCATCATCACCTCGCTCCTGATCGATCCCCACCATGCCGTGTTGCTGGCCCTGGTGGCGGGCACCGTGCCGCAGCTGCAGATGCTGCCCGAGGGCCTGCGCGACGGCGACAAGGCGATCGCCCGCCCGGTTCTCGCGGCAATGATGGTCGGCCTTCCGGCCGGCGTCTGGGTGTTCGCCAATATGGGCACGGACTGGTTCATGCTGGTGCTGGGCAGCGTCATCTTCGTGCTGACGCTTCTCGACATGGGGCGGGTGCTGGAGCGCGCCCTCGCCGACGTCAACCTGAGGGCCCTGCCCATCGCCCTGGGCCTGTCGGCCACCGCCGGATTCGTGAACGGACTGGCCGGGGCGGGCGGCGTGATCAGCATCGCCGTCTACCTCAAGCAGGCCTGCACGGGATACGTGTCGCTGCGCGCCACCTTGGTGCTGGTGGGGACGGTGCTCTTGTGCTGGCGCCTGGTGGTGACGGTGGCCGCCGGGCTGGTGTCCTGGCGGCTGCTCTGGGAGGCGCTGTTGCTGTTGCCGGTGGTCTATGTCGGGGTCTGGCTGGGGACCCACTACTTCCGCACGATGACGCCGGCGCGCTATCACCGGCTGGTGCAGCTGGTGATCCTGGTCTCCGCCTTCGGCCTGATCTTCAAGGGGATCAGCAGGATCCTGTGAGCGCCAAAACGCGCCGTCGCGGCGCGGGCGGCGAGGGCCGAGCGGCGGTCAACCCAGGTTGAGCCAGATTCCCAGGACCCCAAGGGAGAGGACGACGCCGCCCATGGTGAAGGCGACGACGGCGACGTATTTATGTTGAAAGTCTTCTTCGGACATGTGGACGGTACCCTGATCTTCGACGGTAATGAGCCGACCGGCGCAGCCGGGACGGGCTGCGGTCTCGGTGCCGCAGTCTAGCCACTTTTTTCGCGATGTCCATATTGCTGGCGGCGGCGCCGGGACCTCGCGAGCGCTGTTGCCAATTGCCTCATAAAGTTTCACAATCCGCAACTGGATTGAGTGCCGTAAAAAGGCGGGAAGCACCGCTCGGCAATCATTCACGAAATACTGGGAGACAATTATGAATTATGCAAAATCGGCCCTTGTCGCCGGCGCGGTCCTCGCCGCGTCCGTCGCGGGCGCAACACATAATGCTTCCGCCGATGCGGTCACGGATTTCTATAAGAAATCCCGGGTCAAGGTCATCATCGGCTTCCCGCCCGGCGGCGGCTTCAACCGCGGCGGCCGGGTGGTGGCACGCCATATCGGCAAGTACATTCCGGGCAATCCCAAGGTCATCGCCCAGAACATGCCGGGCGGCGGTTCCCTGCGATTGATGAACTGGCTCTACACCAAGGCGCCCAAGGATGGCACGGTGATCGGCCATTTCCATTCGGCGGCCATGCGTGAGGCGTTCATCGGCGCCGCCGGCGTCTATTTCGACCCGCGCAAGTACTATTGGCTCGGCAGTTACCTCCGCGAACGCGCGGTTCTGTTCGTGCGCTCGGACACCGGGGTCAAGTCGATCAAAGACGTGTTCAAGAAACAGGTCATCGTCGGCGGCACGTCGCCGCGTTCGGGCGGTGGCGTCTATCCCACCATCCTGAACCAGGTGCTCGGCACCAAGTTCAAGGTGGTGGTCGGCTACGGCGGCACCGGGGAAAGCACCCTGGCCATGGAGCGCGGTGAGCTCGAGGGCGTCGGCTCCTGGTCGTGGTCGCAATTGCGCGATCGTCGGCCGGAATGGCTCAAGAACAATTTCGTCAAGGTCCTGATCTTCCATTCGGTGAAGCCGCACAAGGACCTGCCCAACGTGCCGACGCCGCTGGACCTGGCCAGGACCAAAGAGGAAAGGCAGGTTCTCGAAGCCATTCTCATGTGGGCGGAACTGGGCCGGCCCTTCGCCTCGTCGCCGGGGACCGATCCGGCGCGCGGCGCAGTGCTGCGCAAGGCGTTCGCCGAGATGGTCAAACAAAAGGACTTCGAGAAGGACATCAACATCGCCTCCCTCGAGGTCGATCCCATCGTCGGCAAGGATGCCGAGGAGATGCTGGCCAGGCTCTACGCCTATCCCAAGCCGGTCGTCGACCGTGCGAGGGCGGTCTATTCCGAGATGCGGAAGATCAAGATCCCGACGGCCAAGAAGAAGGAGCTCGGCGGCCTTAAGGTCGCAACCGTCAAGGGCAAGGGGCGCACGATGCGCATCACCTTCACGGACGGAAAGGGCGAGACCTGGAAGTTCAAGGCCCGGGAGAAGAGGCTCAGCCGCAAGACCAAGATCAACGGCAAGAAGGCCAAGGCGGGCGAGCTCAAGGCCGGCATGGTCTGCTCGGTCACTTATTACAACAAGGGCGGGATGGTCTATTCGGCCAACTGCAAGGGCTGAGCCCCCCGTATCACCGAACACCTGGGCGCCCTCCTCCGGGAGGGCGCTTTTTTTAGCGTCCGGCCGCCGGCGCCGGCATCATCGCGGCGATGGCGGGCGGGGGTGCGATGATATAAGCTGATTCCAGTTGCGGTCCGTTCGAGCGGCGACAAACGACCCATAAAGCTCGGGTGGCAATCCGTGCGTATTGCCTGAATGACGCAACTCAGGGAGACAGACATGAAATCAATCACGATACCGACTGCGGCACTGATCGCAGGGATCGCCGGTTCGGCGATGCAGGCAACGCCGGCCTCGGCCGATGCCGTCGCCGATTTCTACAAGAAGACGCGGCTCAAGCTCGTCATCGGCTATAGCCCGGGCGGCGGCTACGACCGCGGCGGCCGGGTGGTGGGCCGCCACATCAATAAATACATTCCGGGGAACCCGTCGGTGCTGGTCCAGAACATGCCGGGCGCGGGGTCCATGCGCTCGCTCAACTGGATGTGGGCCAAGGGGCCGAAGGACGGCTCGGCGATCGTGCATTTCCACCCCGCGGCCATGCGCGAGGCCTATATCGGCGCCGCCGGCGCGCGCTTCGATCCGCGCAAGTTCTATTGGCTCGGCAGCTACACCCAGGGCAACTCGGCGCTCTTCGTGCGTACGGATACCGGCGTCAAGACCCTCGCCGACGCCATGCGGAAGCAGGTCGTCCTCGGCGGCACCTCGCCGCGGTCCGGCGGCGGCGTCTATCCGCGCATCATCAACCAGGTGCTGGGGACCAAGTTCAAGGTCGTGGTGGGCTACGGCTCGACCGGCGAGAGCACGTTGGCCATGGAGCGCGGCGAGGTTCAGGGGATCGGCGCCTGGTCCTGGACGCAGCTCAGGGGCCGCAAGCCGAAATGGATCGAGAACAAGTTCGTGACGGTCCTGACCCTGCTGACGGTCAAGCGGCGGGCGGACCTGCCCGACGTTCCGGCGGTGATCGAGTTCGCCAAGACCAAGGCCGATCGCGATGTCCTCGAAGCCATCCTTGCCTGGGAGACCATCAACCGGCCCTTTGCCGCCGCGCCGGGGGTCCATCGCGAGCGCGCGGGGGCCTTGCGCAAGGCCTTCGGCATCATGGTGACCAAGAAGGATTTCGTGAAGGATATCGAGCTCGCCTCTCTCGACGTCAATCCTGTCACCGGCGAGGAGGTGGAAAAGCTTCTGGACAAAATCTATGCCTATCCCAAGGACGTCACGGATCGCGCCCGGGTGGTCTATTCGGAAATGCGGGCGATCAAGGTCGCCAAGGCCAAGAAAAAGATCGCCAAAGGGCTCACCATCTCCGCCATCAAGGGCAAGGGGCGCCGGATGCGGATCACCTTCACGGACGAAAAGGGCAAGACCTGGAAGTTCAAGGCCCGCGAAAAGCGTCTCAGCCGCAAGACCAAGATCAACGGCAAGAAGGCCAAGGCCGGGCAGCTCAAAGCCGGGATGACCTGTTCGGTCTCCTATTACGGGGTCGGCGGGCTGGTCTATTCGGCCAACTGCCAGGGCTGAACCCGCCCTGTCACCGAACACCTTGGCGCTCTCCTCCGGGAGGGCGCCTTTTTTCGTTTTCCGGGCGCCGCTGTGCTATGTATCGGACGGGAGACCGGATCATCGGTGCGGGATGTCCCCGCGGCCGGTGATTTTGCCTTTTTGTAGAGACTGTAGGGAGAACAGGGAAGATGAAGTCAGTAAAAATTCTGGTCATGGCCATGATGGCGGCCGCCATCGGCGGCACCGCCGCACCGGCCCCAGCCGCCGCCGACGCGGTGAGCGATTTCTATAAGAAGACCCGGGTCCGGGTGATCATCGGGTTCAGCCCGGGCGGCGGATACGACCGCGGCGGCCGCGTCGTGGCCCGCCATCTCAACAAGTACATCCCGGGCCAACCCAGCATGATCGCCCAGAACATGCCCGGGGCCGGCAGCATGCGGCTTTTGAACTGGCTTTATGCCAAGGGCCCGAAGGACGGTTCTGTGATCGCCCATTTCCATCCCGCGGCGATGCGTGAGGCCTATATCGGTGCCGCCGGCGCGCGTTTCGATCCGCTCAAGTTCTATTGGCTCGGCGTCTACACGCGCGGCAGTTCGGTGACGTTTGCCCGCGCCGATTCCGGGGTGACCGACCTGAGGCAGGCGATGGAGAAGGAGGTTGTCCTCGGCGCCACCTCGGCGCGGTCGGGCGGCGGCGTCTATCCCCGTGTCCTCAACCAGGTGCTGGGCACCAAGTTCAAGGTGGTGGTGGGCTATGGCTCCACCGGCGAAAGCACGCTCGCCATGGAGCGCGGCGAAGTGCAGGGCGTCGGCGCCTGGTCCTGGACCCAGCTCAAGGACCGCCGTCCGAAATGGGTCAAGGAGAAGTTCGTGAACGTGCTGGCGCTGCTTTCCGTGCGCCGGCGCGACGATCTGCCCGGCGTGCCCAGCGTCCTCGAATACGCCAAGACCGACAGCGACCGCAAGGTGCTCGAAGCGATCATCATGTGGGAGGAGCTCAATCGCCCCTTCATCGTCGCACCGGGAACCCACCCCGAACGCGCGGCGGCGCTGCGCAAGGCGTTCGAGACCATGGTCACCAAGCCCGACTTCAAGAAGGGCATCGAAAAGGCCTCGCTGGAGGTCGACCCGATCTCGGGCGCCGATGCCGAGAAACTGCTGCGCCAGCTCTATGCCTATCCGAAGGAGGTCGCCGCGCGCGCCCGCGGCGTCTATGCCGAGATGCGCGCGCTCAAGGTGCCGACCGCCAAGAAGAAGCTGGCCAAGGGGCTGACCATCGCCGGCATCAAGGGCAAGGGGCGGCGGATGCGCATCACCTTCACCGATGGCTCGGGCAAGACCTGGAAGTTCAAGGCCCGCGAAAAGCGCCTCAGCCGCAAGACCAAGATCAACGGCAAGAAGGCCAAGGCCGGTGAACTCAAGGCCGGCATGGTGTGTTCGGTCTCCTACTACGGCGAGGGCGGGCTGGTCTATTCGGCCAACTGCCAGGGCTGACCCCCCTCCGTCACCAAACACCTTGGCGCCCTCCTCCGGGAGGGCGCCTTTTTCCTCCGCGCGTCGGGGGTATGGGCTAATCGGCCTTGCCGTAGTCCATGTTCTCGGCCCGGGCGTCGGCGTTTTCCGCCTTGGGGATCAGGCCGTGGCCCAGCGTCAGCCGGTTCATCATCGAAAACCGCGCGCAGACGCAGATCGCCTCGTGCACCGATTGCTCATCCCAGCCGGCGGCGAAGACGGCATCGACGTCCGCCTGGGTGACGCGCGCCGGCGTCAGGGTCAGCTTCCTGACGAAGGCCAGCAGCGGCTTCATCTCCTCGCGCACCGGCGCGGTCTCGATGTCCTGCAAAAGCGGCTCGAACACGGCCTCGTCGGCGCCAAGCTTCACCGCCGCCCGGGAATGGCCGATGAAGCAGTAGTCCGAGTCGTTGAGCTCGCTGGTGAAGGCGGCGATCATTTCCCGGTCGGCGGGCGACAGCATGCCTTCCTTGCGCATGAAGGAACGCGAGAAGATGCTGAGCCCCCTCTGCGCCTCGGGATTGAAGGTTTCCCAGATCTTGCGGACGCCGGCGTCCTCGGGCAGGGAGGGAAAGAACGGCATGAGGCGGCTCCTGGCGGTGGGGTTGGTGGTCTGGGGCCGAATGTTAGCCGAATAACCGCCCCTGTTGCGGCGAAACATCGATTGGCACAAAATAGGCCCCGAGGGCGGACGTGTTTCAGCCGCCGACGGGGCCGGGCCCCGCGCAAACAGTCATAGGGAGAGCACCATGCGATTTGGAGTCTTGAGCGCCGGTTTCGGCGCTGTTATCGCCCTGTCATTGGGCGTTTCCGGAGCGGCGCAGGCACAGGATAGCGCCGAGAAGTTCTACAAGGGCCGCAATGTCGATCTCATCGTCGGTTACAACCCCGGCGGCGGCTATGACGCCTATACGCGCCTTCTCGGGCGGCACATGGGGCGTCACATTCCCGGTAATCCCCGGCTCATCGTCAAGAACATGGGCGGAGCGGGAAGCCTGAAGGCGGCCAATTTCCTCTATAACGTCGCCAAGAAGGACGGCAGCGTCTACGGCCTGTTCGCCGGCGGCATCGCCGTCGACGCCCTGATCGGCGGGCGCAAGACCAATTTCGACCCGCGCAAGTTCAACTGGCTCGGGAGCATCACGGAATCGTCCAGCGCGTGCTGGGCCTGGCACACCTCCGGCTTCAAGACCATCGAAGACGTAATGAAGAAAGAGATGATCGTCGGCGCGACGTCCGGCGGTTCCTCGACGGCGGCCTGGCCCAAGACGCAGAACGCCTTTATCGGCACCAAGTACAAGGTGGTCACCGGCTACAAGGGCTCCAAGGGCATCGTCCTTGCCATCGAACGGGGCGAAGTTCAGGGCATCTGCGGTTACTTCATTTCTTCGATCCGCAACGTGCGGCCCGATTGGCTCCGGGACAAGAAGGTGCACATGCTGATCCAGGAAGCCAAGGTTCGTCATCCCGACTTCCCCGACGTTCCGACCGTGTTCGAATACGCCAAGACCACGGAAGCCAAGCAGGCCTTCAACCTGGTCTTCGGCTGGCAGGTCCTGGGGCGCCCCTATACCCTGCCGCCGGGGGTCCCCGCGGATCGGGTCGCGGCCATGCGCAAGGCGTTCTGGGACACCATGCAGGATCCGAAGTTCTTGGAGGATGCCAAGAAGCGCAAGCTGAAGGTCGACCCGCGGACCTGGAAGCAGGTGCTCGACTACCTGGAAGGCGCCTGGAAGACCCCCAAGCCGGTCGTGGAATCGGTTTACAAGGCCTTGGGTCGGGATAAGGCCAAGGCGAAAAAGAGGTAAGCGGGATCACCATCCCGGGAACGGGAAAGGGCGGCGCCTTAGGTGCCGCCCTTTCTTCTTTTGGTGCGGGCAAACGGTCGCTTAAGCGGCGACGGGCTTTTGCCCGAGGGTCACGTAGCGGCGCAACAGCCGGCGCTCCGAAGGGTCGAAATCGTTGCGCCCATGCACCGTCGTCCGGTTGTCCCAGATCACGAGATCTCCCGGCCGCCACTTGTGGGCGTAGATGTTTTCCGGCCGCTCGATGTGGTCGAACAGCCTCTCCAGAAGGGCGTCGGATTGCGCCGGGTCCATGTCCTCCACGTGAAAGGTGAGCAGCCGGCTCACCACCAGTGCCTTGCGCCCCGTTTCGGGGATGACCTGCACCATGGGATGGACGAAACTGACATCGGGGGTGTTGTCCTCGCGAAAGGTTGTGCCTTGCAGAAAACCCTGGAGCGCCCTCTTGCCCCGCAGCAGCGCCTTGGTGTCCTCGTCGAGATCGTCATAGGCCGCCGTCAGAGAGGCGAACAGCGTTTCGCCGCCGTTTTCGGTGACCTCCACGCCGTAGAGGATCGTCGCCCGGGCGGGCACTTCCGTATAGACCATGTCGGCGTGGAAATGCATCGCCCCGTCGGGAAGGGACCCGATGGGCTTGCCGTCCTTGCGGATGTTGGACACCAGCATGGTGTAGCCGTCATAGGGATCGTCGGTGCCGCTTTGGGACTCGGCGCGGGCTTTCTTCGGAAAGGGCCGCATCTTCAACTCGCCGAAAATTTCGGCGACGCGCACCTGGGCGTGGTCATCCAGATCCTGGTCGCGAAAGACGATCACCCCGTGCTGGAGCCAGGCATCCCTGATGGTGTTCACCGCCTCCGGCGGAAGCTCCTCGGAGAGATCGATGCCGCTGATCTCGGCGCCGACATTGGGACTCAGTTTTTTCACGGCAATGGGCATGGCGGTACCTTCGGCTAGGACGGTCGTTCACCCTTGATGGTGAGGCGCTTCATGATGCGCAGCTCGCTGGGCGGGAAATCGCGCCGCGCATGAACCAGGCATCGGTTGTCCCAGAGCAGCACGTCGCCCTTGCGCCATTTGTGTTCATAGATGAATTCCGGTTTTTCCAGGTGATCGTAAAGGAAGGCAAGCAGGGCACGGCCCTCCTCGGCGTCCATGCCCAGGATTTCCCGGGTCATCAGACGGTTGACGTAGAGCGCCTTGCGCCCGGTCACGGGATGGGCCCGAACCACCGGATGGACGGCTTCTTCCACCTTTGCGCCGGTCGCCAGCTTTTGCTCGTTATCGGCGATGACCAGGCTGTTGTAGGTGAAGGCATGGCGCGCCTTCATGCCGTCGATGCGCGCCTTGACGTCGTCGGGCAGCCGATCATAGGCGAGGTACATATTGCCGTAGGCGGTCTCCCCGCCATGCTCGGTGGGCTGTTCGGCATAGAGCATGGTGGCCGCGGTGGGCTCCTCGGTATAGATGCCGTCGGAATGAAACTGGATTTCCCCCTCCTGCAAAGAGCCGACGTATTCGCCGTTCTCCTTCAGGTTGGAGACCAGCATGATATAGGGATTGGCGTTCTTGCCTTCCTGCTCATCGGCGAAACGCGACCAGGGGGCCACGTCGCCAAACCGCCTGCCGAAGGCAATTTGCTGATCCTCGTCGATATGCTGGTCGCGCAGGACGATCAGCCCGAAGCGGTACCAGGCCGACCTGATGTCCTCGAAGTCGTCATCGTCGATGCCCGCCGCGATGTCGGCATTGCCGATCTCGGCGCCGAGGGCGGGAGAGAGGGGGCTCACGGTCACGGACATGGCATCCCGCCTCCTTCGTTAGAATTCGAAGGAAAAAGCATACAGCGCGCGGTCCCACCCTGCAAGATTGGCGCTGGCGGGGCGCGCCGCGGAGGGGCTATCTGGACTTTCTGGGGTCGCGGGCGAGGAACGCCGGCATGTGGTCGCCGAGGCCGACCACTCGGTCTTGCGCCGGGCCGGACTTCCGCCCCTTGGTCCGGCGGCCGGAATTGGAGTCCGACGCTGTCTTTTTCTTAGCGGCATCCTTGTCGGCGCGCTTGGGGGCGGACGCGGATTTTGCGCCATCGGCCTTTTTGGTGCGGTCGCGAGAGCGGCTGCTGGCCTTCGATTGGCTCTCGCTCCGCGCGCCGCGCCGTCCGCGCGACCGCGAAGCCCTCTTTTGCGGCTCGGGCCCTTTTTCCGCGGCTTCCTCTTCGGCCGCAGAGTTGGATTTGCTTGCCTCCACGCCCGGGAGCGGCGGGATCTCCTGGCCGATCAGTCTCTGGATGGCATCGACGTATTTGCCGTCGGCCCGGGTCGCCAGCATGATGGCGTGGCCCTTGGCTCCGGCCCGGCCGGTGCGGCCGATGCGATGGACATAGTCTTCGGCGTGGAACGGCACGTCGAAATTGAACACATGGGAGAGGCCGACGATGTCGAGGCCCCGGCCCGCGACATCGGTGGCGACCAGGTAGGTGATGGTGCCGGCCTTGAAGGCGTCGAGCGTCTCGGTGCGCGCCGCCTGAGCCATGTCACCGTGCAGCGGGGCGGCGGAGAAGCCGTGGCGTTTCAATGACCGGGCGAGAGTGTCGACGTCGCGCTTGCGGTTGCAGAAAATCAACGCGTTTTTGACGTCTTCGGCGGCGAGGATGCGCCTGAGCGTCTCGCGCTTCTCGTAGTCCTTGGCCCTGGAGCGTACCAGGAAGTGCTCCACGGTTTCGGCGGTGGACACGGTCGGGGTGACGGTGATCTCCCGGGGGTTGATCAGGAAGCTGTCCGACAGGCGCTTCACCTCGGGCGGGAAGGTCGCCGAGAAGAACAGGGTCTGGCGGATCTTGGGCAGGAACGAAACGATCCTCTCGACATCGGGAATGAACCCCATGTCGAGCATGCGGTCGGCCTCGTCGATGACCAGGATCTTGACGCCGTTGAGCAGCACGCCGCCGCGCTCGAAATGGTCGATCAGCCGCCCCGGCGTGGCGATCAGCACATCGACGCCGCGCTCCAGCTTCTCGACCTGGGGGCCGAAGCTCTCGCCGCCGATCAAGAGCGCCATGGTGAGCTTGTGGTACTTGCCGTAGATCTCAAAGTTCTCGGCGATCTGAGCCGCCAGCTCGCGGGTCGGGGTGAGGATCAGGGAACGCGGCATCCGCGCCCGGGCCCGACCTTGGGCGAGGATGTCGATCATCGGCAGGGTGAAGGATGCGGTCTTGCCCGTGCCGGTCTGGGCGCAGCCCAGGATGTCGCGCCCCATGAGGACGTGTGGGATGGCCTGTTCCTGGATCGGAGTGGGACGCTCGTAGCCGGCGTCGGCGACGGCGCTGAGTACCTCGTCGGAAAGACCGAGTTCGTCGAATGTCATGAAATCTTTATCAGCAAAAAATCTCGATTGCCTTGCGGACGCCGCTCATCGGCGCGCGGGGCAAACATAGTCAATGGATGTGTCAGATAAAAGCTATTTGGTTAAAAAAGTTCCAATTTCAAGGGCGAACCTCGAAATTGCCCGGCTTCGACCCGGTCCGGTCTCACTCGCGAATGCTTCTGTCGTTGTCCCTGATCAGCTCGCGATCCTCGAAGCGCGGGAAGAGGTTCATCACGGTCTGTTCGATCAGATCGCGAAAGCGCGGATCGTCGACGTCCTTGGGGCGCCCGACGACGGCCTCGACCATGGAGTCCTGGCGGTCGCCGAAACACCACGCCGCGCGCAGCGTCAGCATGTCGGCCTCGGCCTTTTGGGGCACGACCTTGCCGTTGCACAGGTCGTAGGCGTCGCTATCGGAATCGAAGGCCATCACCACGCGGAGGTTCTTCTCCGCGCTGGGACCGGGGCTGGTGGTGAATCGCGTCGGCCGGCCGATCGGGGCGCCCATCATCCTGTCGGTGACGGCATTGGCAAAGGCGGGCGCCGTCATGGCGAAGGGATTGCCGTGGACCTCCACCCGGGTGTCGCGGCCGGCGTGGTAGAGCTCGTAATTGGCGTAGTCATAGGCCGATGGGCCGTACTCGGTCTGCATCCGGACGAGATTGCCGCTGCAGGCAGCGAGAAGGAGCGCGACGGCTCCGATCGAAAGGCTCTTACCCATGGCCATGGCGGCACCTCCGAGGCTGGACTTCAAAAAAATACATAAGCCAATTTTGGTGCCGTGCAAGAGACAGGCGATCATAGAGCGATCAAAATACCGTGAGGGCTCCCTCCCCAGCCGGCCGCTGGTCCCGGTGGGGCCCGCCTAAATGTCCAGTTCGGCGGCCTCGCGGGCGTGCTCCTGGATGAAACGCAGGCGCAGTTCCGGCTTGCGGCCCATCAGGTCCTCGACCCGTTTAGCGGTTTCCCGCTTGGCCTTTTCGGGGATGGTGATGCGAAGCAGGCTGCGGGATTGGGGCGACATGGTGGTTTCCTTGAGCTGGGCCGGAGGCATTTCGCCCAATCCCTTGAAGCGGCTGATATCGATCTTGCCGCGTCCGCCGAAGCGCCCGGCGAGGAGCTCGTCCTTGTGGGCGTCGTCCCGCGCATAGGCCACGTCCGCGCCCTGGCTGATGCGGTAGAGCGGCGGCACCGCGAGAAAAAGCCTGCCGGCATCGATAAGGTCCGGCATTTCACGGTAGAAGAAGGTGATCAGCAGCGAGGCGATATGGGCGCCGTCGACGTCGGCATCGGTCATGATGATGACCCGCTGGTAGCGCAGCTTGTCGATGTCGAAGCGGGTGCCGGTGCCGCATCCGAGCGCCTGGACCAAGTCGGTGATCTCCTGATTGGCGTGCAGCTTCTCGTTGCTGGCGGTCGCGACGTTGAGGATCTTGCCGCGCAGCGGCAGCACCGCTTGGGTCGCGCGATCGCGCGCTTGCTTGGCCGAACCGCCGGCCGAATCACCCTCGACCAGGAAGATCTCGGTGCCCTCGGTGGTCGCCGCCGTGCAATCGGCGAGCTTGCCCGGCAGGCGCAGCTTGCGGGTCGCGGTCTTGCGTTTCTGCTCGCGGTCGCGACGGCGGGCGAGGCGCTCTTCGGCCCGCTCGACGATCGCCTCGAGCAGGAGATTGGCGGTGGTCGGATCGCCCGAAAGCCAGTGGTCGCAATGATCCTTGACGGTGGCTTCGAGCATCCGCGCGACGCCGGGATTGGCGAGCTTTTCCTTGGTCTGGCCCTGGAACTGGGGATCGCGGATGAACACCGAGAGCGCGCCCAAGGCGCCGTCCATGACGTCGTCGGCGGTGATCTGTGCGGCCTTGCGGTTGCCCACCAGCTCGCCATAGGCCTTGATGGCGCGCAACAGGCCCGTGCGCAAGCCGCTTTCATGGCTGCCGCCCTGGGGCGTCGGGACCGTGTTGCAATACGAATCGATGGCGCCCTCGCCGTCCCGCGGCCAGGTCAGCGCCCATTCCACCCGTCCCTCCTCGCCGGCGCCGTTGGCGAGCTTGGCCTCGCCGATGAAATGGCCGGGGGTGAAGCTCTTGCGCTCGCCCAATGCTTCGGCGAGGAAATCGGCAAGGCCGCCGGGGAAGTGGAGCACCGCGTGCGCCGGCGTCTCGTCCTTGGCGCCGATCAGGGCGGCATCCGCCTTCCAATGGATCTCGACGCCGCGATAGAGATGGGCCTTCGCCCGGGCCATGCGATAGAGGCGATGGGGCTCGAATGCGGTCTTTTCGCCGAAGATCTCGGGATCGGGGCGGAAGCGGATCACCGTGCCGCGCCGGTTCCTGGCGCCGGCCCGGGATTTGAGTTTGGAGGCGGGCTTGCCCCGGGCATAGGCCTGGACCCAAATCTTGCCGTCGCGGGCGACCTCGGCGTTGAGTTCCTGAGACAGCGCATTGACCACCGAGAGGCCGACGCCGTGCAGACCGCCGGAGGTCTCATAGGCCTTGGAGGAGAACTTGCCGCCCGAATGCAGGGTCGTCAGGATCACCTCGAGCGCAGAGATGGTCTTGAACTTGGGATGGGGATCGACCGGGATGCCGCGGCCGTTGTCGCGGACGGTGATCCAGTTGTCCGCCTCCAGCGTCAGCTCGATCCGCGTGGCATGGCCGGCGACCGCTTCGTCCATGGCGTTGTCGACCACTTCCGCCGCGAGGTGGTGCATCGCGGTGGCATCGGTGCCGCCGATATACATGCCGGGCCGGCGCCGGACCGGCTCCAGCCCTTCCAGGACCTCGATGTCCTTGGCCGAATACTCCGACTTGCCCTTGCCCCGTGGCGCCCGTGACTTGGCCTGGGAAAAAAGATCCGCCATACAACTCTATCCCGATACGCGAACATCAACACAGCGGACGGCCACCCTCAGGCCAGGCGCGCGCCCGCCGCACAGGTATAGGGGCCCGTCCGGGGCTCCGCAAGCATCATCTTGGGGTTTTCGCCCCAGTCAACCCATATCTAGTGGTTTTTTTGCCCAAAGAAAACCGGCCGCCCAGGGGCGGCCGGCTTTGGCTCATCGCGCGCCGTTAGACGCTGTAATAGAGCTCGAATTCCACCGGGTGGGGGGCCTGCTCGAAGGTCACGACCTCTTCCCACCGCAGGTCGCAATAGGCCTGGATCTGCTCTTCGGTGAAGACATCGCCCTTGAGCAGGAAGTCCTTGTCCGCCCACAGGGAATCGAGCGCCTCGCGCAGCGATCCCGACACGGTCGGCACGTTGACCAGCTCCTCGGGCGGCAAATCGTAGAGATCCTTGTCCATGGCCTCTCCCGGATCGATCTTGTTCTCGATGCCGTCGATCCCCGCCATCAGCATCGCCGAGAAGGCGAGATACGGGTTGCACGAGGGGTCCGGGAAGCGCACCTCGACGCGCTTTGCATTGGGGCTTGTGGCATGGGGGATGCGGCAGGCCGCCGAGCGGTTGCGCGACGAATAGGCCAGCAGCACCGGCGCCTCGAACCCCGGCACCAGCCGCTTGTAGCTGTTGGTGGTGGGGTTGGTGAAGGCGTTGAGCGCGCGCGCGTGCTTGATGATGCCGCCGATGTAATGCAGCGCCGATTCCGAAAGGTCGGCGTAACCCGAGCCGGCGAACACGTTCTTGCCGCCCTTCCACACCGATTGATGGCAATGCATGCCCGACCCGTTGTCGTTGAACACCGGCTTGGGCATGAAGGTGGCGGTCTTGCCGTAGGAGTGGGCAACCATGTGCACCACGTATTTGTACACCTGGAGTTCGTCCGCGGCGCTCAGCAGACTGTTGAATTTAATGCCCAGCTCGTTCTGGGAAGGCGCCACCTCGTGGTGGTGCTTCTCCATGCTGAGGCCCATTTCCGACATCACCGTCACCATCTCGGCGCGGATGTCGGTCATCGAATCGACCGGCGGCACCGGGAAGTAGCCGCCCTTGGGGGCAGGCCGGTGGCCGACATTGCCGCCCTCGTACTCGTCGACGCTGGCCCAGGGGCCTTCCTCGGAATCGAGCTTGTAGAAGGTGTGTTCCTGGGACGAGCCGAAGCGGACGCTGTCGAAAACGAAGAACTCGGCCTCGGGCCCGAAATAGGCGGTGTCGCCGACACCGCTGGACGAAAGATAGGCCTCGGCCTTCTTCGCCGTCGAGCGCGGATCGCGGGAATAGGGCTGGCCGGTGGAGGGTTCCAACACGTCGCAGAACACGATCAGCTGGGGCTGGGCCGTGAACGGGTCCATCCGCGCGGTGGTCGGATCGGGCATGAGGTTCATGTCCGATTCGTTGATCGCCTTCCAGCCAGCGATGGACGAACCGTCGAACATGATCCCTTCGACAAAGCTATCCTCGCTGATGGTCTCGACGGTCTGGGCGGTGTGCTGCCACTTTCCGCGCGGATCCGTAAACCGGAAGTCGACGAACTTAACGTCGTTGTCCTCGATCATCTTCAGGACGTTTTTCACATCGTCGGGCATGGTCACAGTTTTCCTTAATGTTGGCCTCGGTAAAGGGGATGGTGCTTTGGGAAGGCGCTCGGCCTCGGGCCGGCACCGTCGCTTTGGCTACACCGCCTCGGCGCCGGTTTCCCCGGTGCGGATGCGGATCACTTCTTCGATGGTGGAGACGAAAATCTTTCCGTCGCCGATGCGCCCTGTACGCGCCGCCTGGGTGATGGCTTCGATGGCGCGGTCGACGAGGTTGTCCTCCATGACGATCTCGATCTTGACCTTGGGGAGGAAATCGACAACGTATTCGGCCCCACGGTAAAGCTCGGTGTGGCCCTTCTGGCGGCCGAAGCCTTTGGCTTCGGTCACGGTCATGCCCTGTAGCCCCACCTCGTGAAGCGCTTCTTTCACTTCGTCGAGTTTGAAGGGCTTGATGATGGCTTCGATCTTCTTCATGTCCTTATGGTTCCTGGTTTCCGGAGGTTGGATCAGGTTTTCGCACAGGTTGGTTAGCAGGAGCCGTGCCAACCTGTTTATGCCTTGTTTTCCGTGTATTTAACACGTGTCTGGCGGCCTCGGCGCAGGGGCCTTGGGCAACTGCTGCCTAATATTTAGGCAAATCGCTCAATCCCTAGCCATGATCGGTGGAAAATAGGGGCTTTGCCGCCACCGCTGCCCTTGACGCCATAGCACCAATTCACTACTAGAGCATATCCCTGTGGCGAGTGTAGCTCAGTCGGTTAGAGCGCCAGATTGTGGATCTGGAAGTCGTGGGTTCGAATCCCATCACTCGCCCCATTTTTCAAAGACTTATGTGGCCGGCGCCAAATATCGGCGGATCGGGGATGCGGGGCCGATGGATGAAGGTCCCACCGGTTGCCATGGCCCCCGTTTCGAGCCGTGGCGTATCCGCGCCAGGGCCGGCCGTGATAGGCTTCGCCCTGAGCCTCCGCGATCATGGCCCGGCAAAGGGAGGGTGCGATGAACTGCCGAACGGGGATTTTTGTCGCCCTTTGTCTTGCCGCTTGCGTTGCCCTGTCCGGCCCCACCAGGGCGGAGTTCTATGACGGCAATGATCTGCACCTGATGTGCACGAGCGGCGGCAATGTCGAGGACAGCGGAATCTGTTCCGGCTACGCCGCAGCCATTCTCGATGCCATGGCCGCCCATAGAGAGAGGGGGCTCGACTTCTTGGGCCAGAAATCCTGCGTGCCCGACGGCGTCAAGCTCGAGCAGGCGGGCGAGCGCATCGTCGGCTACCTGGAACGCCATCCCCAATGGCGCCATCACCCGGGCGCCTATCTCGTTGCCCTGGCGCTTTCGGAAGCCTGGCCCTGCCCCGAGAGGTAGGCGCCGAAGCCATGCGTCATGGTGACAGCCGGCGAGCGGTTGCGGGTTGGCCGGCGCCGCCTAGTCGGCGATGCCGTCGGCGCCCCTGATCGAGGGTTGCTCCCGGCAGCCCGCGGCGGCAGCATCGGGGTCGAGGCCGGCGTCCCAAAGCGAGCCGTTGTAGCGCCAGCCGGTCGCGCCGTCGGAGCGGGCGGAGCACAGCCACACCAGGACCGGGTTCATGATGTCGACGGGCAACAGTTTGCGCCCTGGCGCGGGGGGACGGTTGGGGTCGCCGGTGTCGCAGGCCCCGCCCGGCAGCAGGGCATTGACGGTGACGCCCCGGTCCCTGAGATCGCGCGCCCAGATATAGGTCGAGGAGTCGATGGCGGCCTTGGTCACGCCGTAGGGGCTCTGGCGTTCGCCGTAAAAATTGCGCACCGATGTCGTCAGGTTGATGATCTTGCCGTAGCCCATTTCCACGAAATAGGGCGCCACCGTCCGCGACATGAAGAAGGTGCCCGTCACATTGACCTCCACCGTCTGGCGGTAGATCTCCGGGTCCGATTCCCAGAACACCCGGTGTTCCGCGGTCTCCGGCCTGCCGGCGTCGCGCCTGAGGCGGCGGGCGTTGTTGACCAGCACGTCGAGCGATCCGAAGGCGCCGACCGCGGCCCTGAGGCAGTTCTCGCAAGAGGCCGGATCGGTGATGTCGGTCTCCGCCACCAGCGCCCGTCCCGGGCCCGCGATGTCGGCGATTTCGTCGGCCACCGACTTGAGGCCGCTCACCATTGGCGAGGCCAGCACCAGGCGCGCGCCTTTTTCCGCGAGCCCCAGGCTCATGGCCCGGCCGAGCCCGCGGTCGGCGCCGGTCATGATGACGACCCGGCCGTCGAGATCGATATCGGGTAGGGCTGCTGTTGCCATCGCTTGCGTTCCTCCTGTTTCGTTTCTCATCCGACTATACGGAGCCGCCGCGACAGGGAAAAGCCGCCAGCGCGCGGCGCATGGTTCGATGGGGGCGGCGCGCAGGCACGAGCATTGCCGCCGATCTGCGCGTAGCGGTTGACCCTGGACGCCGGGCCCCCCAAATATCGAGAACAGCGCTTGACAATTTCCATCGGGATCAGGTGAGGTTGTCAGGGCTCCATTTGGCTCAGCGCGTCCCACGGAGAGGCCTGTCACGTGAAAACCTCGATCGCCACGGTTTCCATATCAGGGGATTTCGCCGAGAAGCTCAGGGCCATCGCCGAGGCCGGTTTCGACGGCATCGAGATCTTCGAGCAGGATTTCATCAGCTTCGATCTGAGCCCACCCGAGGTCAGCCGAATGGTCGCCGATCATGGGCTGGAGATTATGCTGTTTCAGCCCTTCCGCGACTTCGAGGGCTTGCCCGACGGCCCATTGCGGCAGCGGTCTTTCCTGCGGGCCGAGCGCAAGTTCGAGCTGATGAACCAGTTGGGCACCGAGCTGATGCTGGTGTGCTCGTCGGTGCATCCCGAAGCCCGCGGCGGCATCGACCGCTGTGCCGAGGACTTCGCCCAACTGGGCGAGACGGCCCGGAAATTCGGCGTTCGCGTCGGCTACGAGGCGCTCGCCTGGGGCCGTCAGATCCATGACCATCGCGATGCCTGGGAGGTGGTGCGGCGGGCCGACCATGACCATGTCGGCCTGATTCTCGATAGCTTCCATACGCTCGCGCGCGGCATCGAGCCCGACAGCATCCGGCGGATCCCCGGGGACAAGATCTTCTTCGTGCAGCTTGCCGATGCGCCCCTGATCGAAATGGACCTGCTGTTCTGGTCGCGCCATTTCCGCAACATGCCGGGCGAGGGGGATCTCGATCTCAAGGGGTTCATGGCCGCGGTCATGGCGACCAATTACCAGGGCCCGATCAGCCTGGAAATCTTCAACGATCAGTTCCGCCGCGGCAATGCCGGTATGGTCGCCAAGGATGGCCATCGCTCCTTGATCAATCTCATGGATGCGGTGCGGGACGAGGCCGGGGATGCCGCGGGTGACCTGCCGCATCTGCCGGCCAAGGCGAAGATCGGCGATATCGGCTTTATCGAGTTTGCCACCAGTGCCGAAGAGAAGGCCCATTTCGAGACCCTCGTTCGTCAGTTGGGATTCGCGTGCACCGGACAGCACAAATCGAAGGCGGTGACGCGCTGGCAGCAAGGCGGGCTCAACCTGCTGGTGGATACGGAGCCGGCCGGATATGCCGCCGCGGCCGTCGCCGAACACGGCACCACCGTCACCGATATCGCCTTCGTGGTCGACGACGCCCGGGCCGCGCACGCCCGCGCGCTCGCCTTGGGTGCCGAGGATTTCGTTCAGGCCGTCGCCGAGGGCGAGGCCAAGATTCCCTCCATCAGGGGCGTCGGGCACAGCGTCATCCGCCTGCTCGACGCCGCCAGCGATATCTGGGACAAGGATTTCGTGGCCACCGGCCAGGCCGCCGATGACCGGCCTGGCCTCGTTCGGATCGATCACGTCGCCCAGACCATGGGCTATGACGAGATGTTGAGTTGGGCGCTGTTCTACACGACGATCTTCGATACCGTGAAGTCGCCCCTGGTTGATGTCGTCGACCCCGAGGGGCTGATCAAGAGCCAGGTGATTACCGCCGCGGACGGGCAAATGCACATGACGCTCAACGGCAGCGACGCACCCGGAACCGGGGCCAACCGCTTCATCTCGGAGATTCGCGGCGCGGCGGTCCAGCACATCGCCTTTCGCACGGACGATATCTTCGCCCTGGCCGAGACCTTGCGGCGGCAGAAATTCGACGTTCTGCCGCAGACCCAAAACTACTACGACGACGTGCTTGCGCGTTTCGACCTCGCCCCCGAGCTTCTGGAAAAGATCCGCGAATACAACATCCTTTACGACGAGGACGAGGGCGGACGCTTTTTCCAGCTTTACGGTACCGCCATCGACAACGGCATCTTCTTCGAATTCGTCGAGCGGGTGGGCGGCTATGCCGGCTTCGGCGCGCCGAACGCACCTTTCAGGCTGGCCGCCCAACGCCGCGCCTCCAGGCGATCCCTGATCTCGGCGCTCGGTTGAGCGCGGTATCCGTCAGAGACCCGGCATCGGTTGGGCCGTGGCGCTGCGTTCCGCCGCCATCGGGGTAATGGCCGCCGCCCGCTCGGCATTCAATTCTTGTCGCCGAGCATCGTATCGTCGAAGCCCGACTTGAGGTGCAGGTCGCGTTGCGGGAAGGGGATCTCGATATCGTTCTCATGGAACTTATCCCAGATCCGCAACAGAACCTGGCTCTTGACGTTGCCGACTCCATTGCGCGGGTCATTGATCCAGAACCGCGCTTCCAGATCCACCGAGGAATCCCCGAATCCTTTGACCAGGCAGACTGTATTGGGCTCGGGTAGGACTCGTTCGACCTCCGAGGCCGCTTCCCTCACCAAGGCGATGGCCTTGTGCAGATCCGACTTGTAGGAGATGCCCAAGGGCACCTTGAGGCGCAACAGTTCGTTGGAATAGGACCAGTTCTCCACCGGGTTGGTGATCAGACTCTCGTTGGGGATCAGGTGCTCGGTGCCGTCACGTGTGATCAGAGAGAGATAGCGCGCGCCCATGAAGTTGACCCAGCCATAGGTGCCGCTCACGGCAATGACGTCGCCGGGTTTGATCGAGCGGTCGAGCAGCAAAAGGATGCCGCTGATCAGGTTGGCGACGACTTTCTGCAGGCCAAAGCCGACGCCGACCCCCAGGGCCCCGGTAAACACCGCGAAGGCGGTCAGGTCGATGCCGACGGAGGCCAGCGCGATGACGACGGCGATCACCACCAGGGTGATCTTGGTCAATTGGTTGGTCAGTACCCGCAACGACGGACTCAACACCTCGGACGCCACCAGGCGGTGCTCGACGACACGGGCCACAACCAGCGCACCCCAAAGCAGCACCGCAAACAGGATCAATCCCTTGATCACGACGATCAGGGACAGACGGAACCCGCCGAGATTGACCGCCGCCGCATCGAGCAGTTCGACGGTCGGCGCCAATAGATCGAGGATGTTGAGCGCCGCGACAGACCAGATGGCCAGGGCCGCGAGGCGGGCACCGCCGCGGTTTTTGATCACCAGGGATAGAAGCTGGATGATCACCCACGCCGCCAACAGACTGACGGCGATTCCGATGAGGTCGCCGCCCCAAGCGGTGCCCTCGGCCAGAATTTGAAATATCCACAGGATGATGAGCCAAACGATCAGAAGCGCATGGCTTTGGATCTCAACCAAGACCCTGGCGGTGGTGTCCTTTCCATCAAACCAGCTGCTGAGGCGCGAAAGTCCGTTTCGCAGGAGCGGGATGATGGCCGATGCCAGGGCGAGCGCGATGAGAACAGCCAGCAGTTGATAGAAGGTTCCCCAGACCAGAACCTCGCCGGAGACCCACCGGGCGAGATCGGAAATCAGCTTTTCGAGAGTTTCGCGAGAGAATGAATCGGCCACTGGTAGTCCTGCCTTTTCTCAAGTCGTGCACATGCGGTCACTCTATGCCCTGGCCTGGGTACGGGGCAAAAGAAAAGAGGAAGCGAGTTTTTCTGGCGCTCCGCGTGGGCTCTTGGATATCTTTGCCGGAACGGGCCCTTATCCGCTTCGGGCGGCCGAAGGCTGAAAGAGGAGAGAAGCGATGAGTGAATCGAACCCGGAACCTGCATTGATCTGCGCCTACATCCTCGATGGCAAGGGTGGGGGTCGGGAGATCGAGATGCAACAAATCGGCGATTGGAAGCCGGAAGACGGATTCCTCTGGGTTCATCTCGATCGCAACGTCGACGAGGCCGTGCGATGGATCGAGAGCAACGTTCCCGAGCCCGAGGTTGCGGAGACCCTTATCGCCGACGACACGAGGCCGCGCGCCGTGGCCTATGAGGATTGCCTTCTGCTCACCCTTCGCGGCGTCAACCTCAATCCCAATTCCAACCCCGAGGACATGGTGTCGCTCAGGGCCTGGATCGGGCCGGAGCGGGCGGTGACCACCCGCCACCGCCGGATCATGGCGGTCAACGACGCCCGCGAGCGGATTGCCAGGGGCAATGGTCCCAGAGGGCCGGGAGACCTGCTCAGCTTTCTTTCCGATCGCCTCGTCGACCGCATGGTCCCGACCCTGACGGATCTCAACGATTTGATGGACGACCTGGAATCCCTGATTCTGGACGGCGATAGCGATAATACGGCCCTGTTTACGACGAAGAGCAAATTTCGTCTGGATCTCGGCCGCGTGCGCCGTCAGGCCATTGCGCTCCGGCGATATTTGGCGCCCCAGCGGGAAGCGCTCACGCGCCTCCAGCTCGAAGAGTTTTCGTGGTTGAGCTCCCGCCACCGGGTGCTTCTGCGCGAGGCGTCGGATCACGTGACCCGCTACCTGGAAGACCTGGATTCCATCCGCGACCGCGGCGCGGTGATCCAGGACGAGCTGCGCAATAGCCTGTCGGAGGACATGAACCGCACCATGTACGTGCTGACCGTGGTTGCCGCCATCCTGCTGCCCCTGAGCTTTATCACCGGGTTGCTCGGGATCAACGTGGACGGCATGCCGGGGTCCAAGGATACGCCGCTGGCGTTCTGGTGGGTGGTGGGTGCGCTGGGGGCCTTCGGTATCTTGCAGATGTTCCTGTTCCGGCGCCTCAAATGGATATGACGGACGGCCCCGATCCCGTGTGTGGCGCCGATGCGCGGGCATCGACTTTCCCCCTGCCGCCGGCGCATAGCGGAGATCGGGTTCGGGAACCTTCACTGCCGCGCCGGGGCGAGAGAGTCGCCCATCGCCCCGCTGCAAAATCGCCGATCGGGCTGAGCAGCGGCGAGGGAAGCGGGCGTCGTCACCAACCCATGGAGTGCGCGCCGGATCATGCGCCTCGCCCAGTGCCATAACTTCCATGACTTCCGGCGGCTGGCCGAGCGGCGGCTGCCGCGGCCGATCTTCGATTACATCGACGGTGCCGCCGACGACGAAGTCACCCATCGCCGCAATACGGAAGCTTTCGAGCGCTGCGACCTGGTGCCCAACGTGCTTCGCGGCGTCGGCACCATCGACCTCTCCGTTACGGTAATGGGACAAAGGCTGGCGCTGCCGGTCTATTGCTCGCCAACCGCGCTGCAGCGCCTCTTCCATCATCGCGGCGAACGCGCCGTCGCCGCCGCGGCGGCGCGTTTCGGGACTCTCTTCGGGGTCTCGTCGCTCGGCACCGTGAGCCTGGAGGAGCTGCGAAAGGCCTATGATTCGCCACAGGTCTACCAGTTCTATTTCCACAAGGATCGTAGACTCAATCTGGCCATGCTGGAGCGCGCCAAGTCCGCAGGCATCGATGCCATGATGTTGACGGTCGACAGCGTCACCGGCGGCAATCGTGAACGCGACCTGCGCACCGGGTTCACCATTCCCTTCCGGCTGACGCCCGGGGGCGCGCTGCATTTCGCCGTCAAGCCGGCCTGGGCGCTCAACTATTTCGCCCATGAACCCTTCTCTCTGCCCCAGCTCGATGCCCATGTAGATATGAGCGAAGGCGCATTGTCGATCGGCCGCTATTTCACGGAAATGCTGGATCCCGAGCTCGACTGGGACGACGTTGCCGAGATGGTCCGCTTCTGGGGCGGGCAATTTTGCCTCAAGGGGGTGATGTCGGCGGATGATGCCAAACGCGCCGCCGAGATCGGCTGTACCGCGATCGTCGTCTCCAACCACGGCGGCCGTCAGCTGGACGGCTCGCGCGCGCCCTTCGATCAGCTGGCGGAAATCGTCGATGCCGTCGGCGATCGCATCGACGTGATGATGGATGGCGGGGTGCAGCGGGGCACCCACGTGCTTAAGGCGCTGTCCCTGGGCGCCAAGGCGGTCGGGGTCGGACGCTATTATCTCTTCCCACTGGCCGCCGCCGGGCAGGCCGGTGTCGAGCGGGCGCTCGATCTCATGCGCGAGGAACTGGAGCGCGACATGCGGCTGATGGGCTGCGGTTCGATCGCCCAGCTCTCGCGCGAGAACCTGCGCTTCCGGTGAACCGGCGGGCCGTAACCGGCGTACCACCGATGTGGCGCTTCCAAGGGGGGGCGGTGCGCCGGACGCGTGAGCACGGCTGTGCTATAGGAGATGCGGCATGGAAATGTTTCGACCGGCGGGAAGCGACGAGGTGTTCTAACGGCCTATGGCAGCGTTGGGGGTCAGAAGTCGGAGGAAAAACGACTGCGGGCCGGGACCCGAAACTACCGAAGGCCCAGAGTGTTTTGGAGAGGGCAAGATGGCGCATTTGGATAAGCTTAAGATCTCGAAACGGGTGATTGCCGCGGCGCGTCCCAGGCGTCGCGTGGAGACCGATGAGTATCGGCGCAACAAACTGATCGCCCATGTCGAGGAGCAGATCGAGCTGGCCGAGCTGGCGCTTCGTGATCGCCCTCTGCAGCTCAAGAGGAAACGCGGCCATCGTGTCGTCAATGTCCGCCCCCGGATCTGGTGGAAGACCGAGCCCGACGGCACGGTGTTCACGGAAATTCGTTACAACAAGGTACCGCTGAACATGGCCGGCCGCGGCGGCGCCATCGAGGTTGGTTCCCTGAAACGGCTGCCGGCGGTCTACCGCACCGTGATCCGGGCGATCAAGGCCGGCGAACTCGACCAAGCGATCCGTACCGCCATTCTCAAATCCCGCTGACGGTCGCCCCGCCTTCGGGGCATGAAAAGCCTCACCGCCCGTTTCAGGGCCGCGGCCCCGCAGGTTCTACCGAGCGCCGGCCGGCGCCTGCCATAAGCCCCTTTCGAAGGCGCGCGCGCCGGTGTCTAATGTCCGCCTAGGTGCTCAATATCGTGGTCTCGGTCGCCCATGAGCTCGGTATCGTTTATTCCCATCGACGTCAGTAAGCAGATGCGCAGCCGCGAAAAGCCGTTGTGGATCGCAAAGCCGATCCCCAGGGCGTACGCGCTCAAGGAAGGCGCGCAGACATTCGTCAACGGCGTGCTGCTGATCGCGCTGGTCGTTTACCTCGAATACGGCGCGCTCGAGTCCGGCGACATGGCCATGGTGGCGATCGGCATCCCCTTCGCGCTGCTCGGTCTCTATTTCATGAGCGCGCCGGTCAGGGAGTATATCCGCGCCCGGCGGACCACCTACGTCATAACCAATCAGCGTCTCATCATCCTCAACGGCCTGTTCCGCTCCACCGTCGATTCCTTCGCCCCGTTCGATATCGGTTCGCTCGAGGTCGACATCGCCGACGACGGGAGCGGCAGCATCATCTTTCAGGAAAAACGCGACTGGCGCGCCCATGGCGGGCGCTTCCTGAAGAAGGTGGGCTTCAAGGCCGTGGAGCGGGCGCTGGAGGCGCAGGCGCTGATCCTGACGCTGAAGGGCCAGGCCAGGGGTCCGGATGGCTCGAAAGAGCCGTCCGGGGGCGAGGTCGAACGCTACCGCGGCTACGAGATCAAGCGAATCGGCGACGGGTATCGCGTCGGCGATGACACATTCGTCGATGCGGAGAGCGCCAAGGCCCATATCGACGCAAATTGGGCGCGCTCGCGCCAGTAACGACGGGGCATTCGCCGCCTTCCCCCGCCGCTGGCGCCGCGATCGGCGGGGCATCCTACGGCCGCGGGGAAGCGGTGGCGCAAACCTGGGCCTTTGCAAAATGTCATGGATCTCTCATGGCGGCGTCTCATCCGTGTTCGGAATAGCCGCTAAACCGGCGCCTGCATGCGACCGCCGGGATTGTAGAGGTTTTGCGAAACGCGCAAAAATTTTTTGAATTCGGAAATCCGGACCGGTATCGACCGCGTATTGAGGACGGTATTCAGCGCTTTGCTCCGACAGCTCCTATTTGGCCCCGCCGCACCATGCCGCCAAAGGGTTCCGCCAGCCAAAGGGAGCTTGAAGAGACGGCGTTTCGGCATACGTATACGTGATCCAGAGCGATTGCCGAATGACCGATTCCTTTCCAGAGTCGCGACCAGCGTGATCTGGGATGTTTTGCCAACCCACCGCACGGGGAGAGAACCATGGATGCAAATGACAGTGCCGGCAGATGCCCGGTCGTACACGGCGCGACCAATTTGGGAACCATGTCGAACAGCGACTGGTGGCCCAACCAATTGAATCTCAGGATTCTCCATCAGAATTCTGCTCTCTCCGATCCGCTGGGCCAGGCGTTCAACTACGCCGAAGAGTTCAAGAAACTCGACCTCGCGGCCATCAAAGAGGACCTCTATGCGCTGATGACCGACAGCCAGGACTGGTGGCCCGCCGATTACGGCCACTATGGCGGGCTCTTCATCCGCATGGCGTGGCACAGTGCCGGCACCTACCGCATCGGTGACGGCCGCGGCGGCGCGGGCTCCGGTGCGCAGCGTTTCGCGCCGCTCAACAGCTGGCCGGACAACGCCAACCTGGACAAGGCACGGCGGCTGTTGTGGCCGATCAAGAAGAAATACGGCAACAAGATCTCCTGGGCGGACCTGATGATCCTCGCCGGCAATTGCGCGCTGGAATCCATGGGCTTCAAGACGTTCGGGTTCGCCGGTGGACGCGAGGACGTGTGGGAGCCCGAGCAGGATATCTATTGGGGGTCGGAGACCGAATGGCTGGGCGACGAGCGCTACAGCGGCGATCGCGAGCTGGAAGACCCGCTGGCGGCCGTTCAAATGGGCCTGATCTATGTCAACCCCGAAGGGCCCAACGGAAACCCCGATCCGGTCGCCTCGGGCCGCGATGTCCGCGAGACCTTCGCGCGGATGGCCATGAATGACGAAGAGACCGTTGCGCTCACCGCCGGAGGGCATACCTTCGGCAAATGCCACGGCGCGGGCGATGCCGCCCTTGTCGGACCCGAACCGGAGGGTGCCCCGATCGAGGCGCAGGGATTCGGCTGGATCAGCAGCTACGCAAGCGGCAAGGCCGGCGACGCCATCACCAGCGGCATCGAGGGCGCGTGGACGCCGAATCCGACCAAGTGGGACACGGGGTATTTCGACGTCCTGTTCCGCTATGAATGGGAATGCGTGAAAAGCCCCGCCGGCGCCTATCAGTGGGTTGCCCAGGACGTCGCCGAGGAAGATATGGTGCCGGATGCCTTCGATCCGTCGAAAAAGCGCCCGCCGATCATGACCACCGCAGACATGTCGATGCGGATGGACCCGATCTACGAGCCGATCTCGCGCCGGTTCCACGAAAATCCCGACGAATTCGCCGACGCTTTTGCCCGCGCGTGGTTCAAGCTGACCCACCGTGACATGGGGCCGAAGTCGCGCTATCTCGGTGCCGAGGTCCCGGCCGAGGACCTGATCTGGCAGGACCCCATTCCCGCCGTCGACCATGACCTTATCGACGCGCAAGACATCGCCGAACTCAAGGGCAAGATCCTTGCTTCGGGGGTGTCCATCTCCGAGCTCGTCGCCACCGCCTGGGCCTCGGCGTCGACCTTCCGCGGGTCCGACAAGCGCGGCGGGGCGAATGGCGCGCGCATCCGCCTTGCGCCGCAGAAGGACTGGGAGGTCAACCAGCCCGATCGGCTTGAGAAGGTGCTGGGAACCTTGGAGAACATCCAGAAGGCCTTCAACGACGCCCAGTCCGGCGGCAAAAAGGTCTCGCTCGCCGATCTCATCGTCCTCGGCGGCTCGGCCGCCGTCGAGCAGGCGGCGAAGAACGCCGGCCATAAGGTGGAGGTCCCCTTCGCCCCCGGCCGTACCGACGCCTCCGATGAACAGACCGACGTCGAAGCGTTCGCCGTGCTGGAGCCCGCCGCGGACGGCTTCCGAAACTACCAGAAGACGGAATACACCGTGTCCTCGGAAGAGCTTTTGGTCGACAAGGCGCAACTGCTGACGCTGACGGCCCCGGAGATGACGGTCCTCGTCGGCGGCCTGCGCGTCTTGGGCGCCAATTACGATGCCTCGCCCCATGGTGTCTTCACCGACCGGCCCGAGACGCTCAGCAACGACTTCTTCGTCAATCTGCTCGACATGGGCACGGAGTGGAAACCCACTTCCGAGGCGGACGCGGTGTTCGAGGGACGGGACCGCGCGAGCGGCGACGTCAAGTGGACCGCCACCCGCGTGGATCTTGTCTTCGGTTCGAATTCCGAGCTGCGGGCCCTTGCGGAAGTCTATGCGCAAGACGATTCTGAGGAGAAGTTCGTGGCTGACTTCGTCGCCGCGTGGACCAAGGTGATGAACGCCGATCGCTTCGACCTCGCCTGATCCCGGCCCACGGTCCTCGGGTGTTGATCGGTCGCCCGAGACCGAGCCCCCCGCGTCCCGGTGTAACCGCTCAGTGACCTAACAGGCGGCCCCGAAGTCCCGACCTCTGGTTGGGGTTTCGGGGCCGCGCTGTTTCGTGCCGCGGGTCTGCGCTAACTCCCGATTGCGTTGAACGGTCAGGCGCGCGAAACTACGCCGACCGAGAGCCCGAACCACGGGACAGCAAGAACAACCATCGAGGAGGCAATGTCATGACCAGAGCGGGAACCACTGGATGGGCGGCGGCATGTGCGCTGGCGCTGCTGTCGGGTCTGCCCCAGACAGCCACCGCCGCCGAGGCGGATTTCTACAAGGGCAAGAAGGTGACCTTTTATGTCGGCTACAGCCCGGGCGGCGGCTACGACACCTATAGCCGCCTGGCGGCGCGGCATCTGGGCAAGCACATTCCCGGCCAACCCGGCGTCATCGTCAAGAACAGGCCGGGGGCCGGCAGCCTGCGGCTTGCCAACGAGCTCTATTCCAGCCTGCCCCAGGACGGTACGGTGATCGGCATGATCGGCAACAACCTCCACCTCCTCGAACTGGTGGAGAAGCCGAATATCCGTTTCGTGGCGACCAAGTTCAACTGGCTGGGTCGGCTCACGGATGGGGATACCATCTTCGTCGTCCGGCCGTCGGCGGGCGTGAACTCCTTCGACGATGTCAGGCGCAAGCAGGTCCTTGTCGGCGTTCCCGGCGCCGGCTCGGCCACGACCATGATGCTGACCGTGGTCAACAACGTGCTGGGCGCGAAATTCAAGCTGATATCCGGCTACAAGGGCAGTTCCGGCATCCGCCTGGCGGTGGAACGGGGCGAGGTGGAAGGCCTGCAAAGCATCATCTGGTCGGTGCACAAGCCTTGGATCCAGCGCAACAACTTCAAGGTGCTCTACCAAATCCCGGTGAAGCGGCTGCCGAGCCTGAAGGACATCCCCAGCATCATCGAATACGCCAAGACCCCCGAGCAGAAGCGGCTCATCAACTTCTTCTCTTCCTACGTCACAGTGGGGCGGTCGGTGGTGGCGCCGCCGGGCATCCCCAAGGGACGGGTCGCGGCGCTGCGGGCGGCCTTCATGGAGATGACGCGCGATCCGGCGCTGCTGGCCGAGGTGAAGAAAAAGAAGATGCGCTTCCGCCCGATGTCGGGCGAGGACCTGCAGGCCCTGATCGCCTCGGCCTTCGATCTCTCCGATGACCTCAAGGCGAAGGCCAAAGAGGCGGCCAAGGTCGGCAAGCTGAAGAAACGCAAGATCGTCCTCGTCACCACCACCGCCAAGATCGTCAAGCGCAACAAGAAGGGCAGCCGGCTGACCCTGGAGGAAAAGGGCGGCAAGACGGTCAAGGCCCTGGTCCACCGCAGGCGCACCAAGATCACCATCGACGGCAAGAAGGCCAAGCGCGGGGCGACCATGGTGGGGATGACCTGCGAGATGGAGTACGAGGGCTCGGGCAGCGAGGCGACCAAGCTCAACTGCCGCAATTAGGCGCCGGCTCCGAGGGGGACCGCCCCCCGGTCAGCGCCAGTAGTGGCTGTGGACGCCGCCGTCGACCCTGAGCGTCGTCCCGGTGATATGCGAGGCGCGGTCGGAGGCGAGGAAGGCGACCGTATCGGCGATCTCCTCGACCCGGGTGGAACGCCCCGACGGCAGGCGCGTTTCCAGCTCGGGCCAGCGCTCGGCATCGCCCAGCACCCGTTCGGCGCGCGCCCGCACATGGGCGAGATGCCGGTCTGACATGGTCGCCCCCGGATTGACGCCGACCACGCGCACCCCGTGGCCGATGCTGTCGCCCCCCAAACACCGGGTGAACATCATCAGCGCGGCGTTGCCCATGCAGCCGGCGACGTAGTTGGGATTGGGGGCCTCGCCGGCGGCGCCGATGACGTTGACGACGACCCCGCTTTTCCGCGCCTGCATGCGCGGCAGGATGGCCCGGGTGAGATCGACATAGCCGTAGACCTTGAGGTCCCAGCACCGCCGCCAGGTGGCGCTGTCGATGCCCTCGAGGGTGCCTGCCGGAATGTCGCCGGCATTGTTGACCAGGATATCGACCTCGGCGCAGGCTTCGCCCAAGGCCGCGACCGCCTCGGGCTGCGAGAGATCAAGGGGATGGATCGCGACCTCGACGCCGCCCGCCGCGGTGATCTCTTCGGCCGCGCTGGCGAGGCCTTCGGCGCTGCGGGCGGCAAGATGAAGGTTGCAGCCCTCCGCCCCCAGCGTCTTGGCGATGGCGCGGCCGATACCGCGCGACGCACCCGTGACCAGGGCCCATCGGCCCGCAATTCCAAGCTCCACGACAGCCCTCCCCGATACAGCCTCGTTGCCAATCCGCGCGAGGCTAGCACTCCGCGGGCATAGAAGAAAACGCCCCCGAGAGGGGGGCGCTTTCATGAGGACCGGCCGGGATCAGCCCTTGCAGTCGACCCGCTTGGCCTCCTGCCCGGCGCCGGGATAGGTGAAGGTGCAGGTCATGCCGACCTTGATGGCCTTGCGCTTGACCTTCTTGCCGCCGATGGTCACCGTCGTGCGGGAGCCGGAGATCTTGGCCCGGACCTCCTTGCCCTTGTATTTGATCCAGACCCGGCGGCCGCCGCGCTTGATCTTGCTGACCGGCCCGGTGTGCTTGATGAACTGGACCTTGGCCTTGGCGATGAACATGCCCTCGGTCTTGTGCAGGGCTTCCTTGGCCGCCTGAACGATGTCGGGCGGCGTCGCCATGATTTCGGTGATCAGGGCCTGAAGCTCGGTCCCACCCATGGGTTCGAGCTCGAGGTTGCGGTTGCGTGCTTCCTCGAGGAACTTCGGGTCCTTCATGGTCGCAGTGAAGGCATTGCGCAGGATGGCGACGCGGCTGTCGGGTACGCCGGGCCCGGCCAGGATCGGCCGCCCCATGGCCTGGCGCGCGAAGATCAGGGTCAGGACCTTGCGGTCGCGTTCCGTCTTGGCGAGATCCATGATCCACGGCACCCCCTTGGCGGTGAGCTCGGGGTGCTTGGAGGTCGACAATTGCAGGAGCAAATTGACCTTGTTCTCCTTGAGCCAGTGGGGATGGGTGGATTTGGCCGAAGACCAGGACCAGCCGCAGCGGGCCTGCACCTCGCCGCGCTCCATGGCGACGTTGATCGCCGTGCCCGTGGGATAGCCGATGATGATCCGCATGTTGGCCTTGGTGACGTTATTCAGCGACTTGGCGAACAGCGTGGTGTCGGAACCGGGGCCGCTCGCGCCGATCACCACGTTGCCGGTCAAGAGCTTCTCGAGGGTATCGATCCCGGTGGTTTGCCAGGCGACGCAGACGCTCACCTCGTTGTTGGTGCTGCCGATCCAGTTGAATTTGGTGGGATCGAACTTGGCCTGTTTGTTGCCGAACAGGACCTCCATCGAGACCCCGCGCGAGATCATGCCGATGGCGCTGCCGTCCTGGGGCAGGACGTTGTAAAGCTCGTTTGTCAGACGCAGGCTGCCGGCTCCGGGCCGGTTCTTGACGATGAAGGTGGGGTTGCCGGGGATGTGGCGGCCCAGGTGGCGCGCCACCGCCCGGGTATAGGCGTCGTAGCCGCCGCCGACGCCGAAGCCGACGTGGAAGGTGAGGCGGCGGTTCTTGTAGAACTCGGCATCGGTTTCCGCCGTCGCCACCGGGGCGTGCCCGCCGGCGATGGTGATGGCAGCCAGGCCGGCGATGACTGGCGTGATCAAGCGTTGCATGTGAGCCTCCCTGTTTAGCGAATGGGTCATCTTAGGCATTTCCCGCATCCTTTTTCCATCCCCCGTCGGGGGCAACGGCGCGGCGGCGGCCCCGCGGGGCGAAACCCTGGCGGTGGACGCGCGCAGATGATAAAGATTCAGGAAAACCGGATCGGGCCGGATGCCCGGTCCGTCGGAACAGCAGGAGGGCTCGAGAATGCCGTGGGATGAACGTGAATCCCGTTCCCGTCAGGTGCGCGAAAAGCTCCGTCATCCGGTCATAGACGGCGACGGCCACACCCAGGAATATCACCCGGAGGTGATCGAATATTTCCGCGAGGTCGCCGGCCCGGAACTGACCGACACCTATGTCGGCCGCCGTCTCCGCCGCGCCTGGCACTCGTCCAACGCCGAGGAGCGTGCCTATAAGCGCATCGGCCGGCCGCCGTTCTGGACCATGCCGGCCAAGAACACCGTCGATCTCGCCACCGCCATGCTGCCGGACCTGTTCCGCGCCCGGTTCGACGACATCGGCATCGATTACGCCGTCGTCTATACCTCGCAATTTCACCTGATCGGCGAACCGGACGACGAGATCCGCCGCGCCGGCTGCCGCGCCGTCAATCTGATGAACTGGGACCGCTTCGCCCGCCATGCCGACCGCATGACGCCGGCGGCCGTCATCCCCATGCATACGCCGGAGGAGGCCATCGCCGAGCTCGAGTTCTGCGTCGGCGAGCTCGGCTACAAGGCGATCATGATCGACGGCGTCGTGACCCGGCCGGTGCCGGTCATCGCCGAGGAGGCGCCGGACCTCGCCCGCTATTCGCAATGGGTCGATTCCCTGGCGCTGGACAGCGCCTACGACTACGACCCGCTGTGGCGGAAATGCGTCGAACTCAAGGTCTCGCCCACCAGCCATGCCTCGGGCCAGCGCTGGGGCGCGCGCAACAGCGTCACCAGCTACACCTACAATCACGTCGGCGCCTTCGCCGCCGCCGGCGAGGCGTTCTGCAAGGCCTTGTTCCTGGGCGGCGTCACCCGCCGTTTCCCGGAACTGCGGTTCTGCATGCTGGAGGGTGGCGTCAATTGGGCGGTGTCGCTCTATAACGACCTTTACGAGCACTGGGAGAAGCGCAACATCAAGGCGCTCAGCGAGTGGCTCGACCCGCGCCAGATCGACCGGCCGCTGCTGGCCGAGCTGATGGAGAAATACGGCGGCGAGGAATACGCGCCCTATATCGACCGCTTCAAGGAGAAGGACAACGTGCCCGGCGCCCGGCCCGGCCTGATGCCGGATGTCGATTGCATCGATGACTGGGCGCTCGCGGGTATCGAGAGCGAAGACGATCTTTTCGAGCTCTTCGTGCCCCGCTTCTTCTTCGGCTGCGAGGCCGACGACCGCACCATCGCCCATGCCTTCGACACCAGGTGCAACCACGGCGGCGCCAAGCTGCGGGCGCTGTTCTCCTCAGATGTCTCCCATTGGGACGTTCCGGACATGACCGAGACCTTGGCCGAATCCTACGAGCTGGTGGAGGACGGGATGATCTCGGAGGACGATTTCCGCGACTTCACCTTCACCAACATGGTCAGGCTGCACGCCGCCCTCAATCGCGACTTCTTCAAGGGCACCGCGGTCGAGGCGGAGGCCGCCAAGGTGATCGCCGAGGAGGGCATCTAGGCCCGGCGCGGGCGGCCCCGGCTCAGGTCTTGTAATCGGGATAGAGCTGGTCGGCGAGGCGCAGGTTCATCTGCCATTCGGGCCCGCCCAAAGGCTGGTTGGGGCGCCGCGCCTCGACCTGGGCCTTGGTGAAATCGAGCACGTCCTCCGGGATCTCGCGGATCTCGGTGCCCATCGCCATCACGCGTTCCTGCAGCTCGCAGGCGCCGATCAGCCGGCGCATGTAGCTGAAGGCCTCGGCGATGGTGCGCCCGACGGTGAGCAGCCCGTGGTTCCACATGATCATCGCCTTGCGGTCGCCGAGGTCGGCGACGATGCGCGGTGCCTCGTCGGCGTCGCTGGCGTAGCCTTCGAAAGCGTGATAGGCGACCTCGCCGTGGAGCTGGCAGCCGGTCTGGTCGAGGATCTTGAGGCCGCAGCGGGTGGCCGAGATCACCACCCCCGCGGTCGGGTGGGTGTGGCAGACGCAGGCAAGATCCGGCTTGGCCTTGAGGATGGCGCTGTGGAAATTGAGCCCCGCCGGGGCCAGCTCGGCCGCCCCGTCGCTCACGATATTGCCGTCGAAGTCCGCCTTGACCAAGCTCGAGGCCGTGACCTCGTGCCAGCCGAGGCCATGGGGGTTCATCAGGAAATGCTCGGGCTCCCCCGCCACCCGGGCGGTGATGTGGTTGACCAGACGGTTGTTCCACCCCAGGTGATAGGCGATGCGAAAGGCGGCGGCCAGGTTGACCCGCGTCTCCCATTCGTCCGCGCTGACGCTGTCGCGGACCGACCGCGCGCTTTCCCCATGTTCGGTGATCGCCATGCCTCTTCTCCCGGTGGCCTTGGGTGCTGTCGGGATCATAGTTGATCCGCCCGGCCCTCGACAAAGCGAGATTTGCCTTTGCCGGAGGTGCCGAGGCCCCCGCACCGGTGCGGCGCGCCCCCTTAGCGCATCATCAGCACCGGCAGATCGGCGTGTTCGAGGATGTATTTGGTGACGCCGCCCAGCAGCAGCTCGCGCAGCCGGCTGTGGGAGTAGACGCCCATGACGATCAGGTCCGCACCCCGCTCCTTGGCCTCGTCGAGGATCGCCTCGCCGACCGGGCGGTGGTCGGGCGGGATCTCGACGACCTCGTTCCGGATCTGGTGCCAGTCCAGGTACCGGCCGATCTCGCCGGCCTCGGGCCCCCGTTTCGCGCCGGTGGTGACGGCAAAGACGATGACCTTCTGCGCCAGCTCGAAGAATGGCGCGGCGGCGGAGACCGCGCGCGCCGACTGGGCGCTGCGGTTCCAGGCGGCGAGGACGACGCTTCCGGTGGAGCGCGGCGTGTTCGGCGGGGCGACAAGGACCGGGCGGCCGCTTTGGAACAAGGCCGGCTCGAGAAGCTCCCGGGGGGTGCGCTGAGGATTGAGTTTGTGGCGGCCGATGACGATCAGGTCGTAACCGCCCCCGGCCTGCACGACGCCGAAATAAGGCGTCTCATCGACGACGCGCCAGGCGGCGCTCGGCCGCGACGCCGGCAAGGGGGCGTCGAGCTGATCGATTTTCCTTTGCTCCAGCGCGGATTCGAAATGCTGGCGGCATTGCAGGGCGATGTCGTCCTGCTCGTTGATGCGCTCGTCTATGACCGCCCCCGACAGCCCCTCGGCGCTCTCGAAGGGGAGGTGCCCGCCCAACGGGAACTTATAGAAGACGGCGTCGAGATGGGCGTTGAACTCCTGGGCGATGAGGAGGCCGGAGCTCAGCGCGCATTCAAGGTTTACCTCACTCGACAGCGGCACCAGCACGCGCTTGATTGTCATGCCTCGTCCCCCCGAGATGCGGTTTGGACGGAAAGGTTAGCGGAAATTTGCGCCGATGGCCAAGCTTGCGCGCCGGTTGGCCGAGGTGGCGCTAGGTCAGCAGCGCCGTCAGCTCCGAGACATGGGCCAGCCGTTCGAGCCGCCGCAGGCTCTGCAGCAACGCCGCCGCCCGCTCTTGGGGCAGGGCGGCAACCGTGCAATCGGCGAATTTGGCGTCCCGTTCGCCTGCCGTCATCGGGCGCTCGCCACCGCGGCCGAGAGGGGTCGAGCAAGCGGCGCTGCGGGTCGTGCTGCCGCTCCGCACTTCCACCGTGGCTTCGAACTCGTCCGCCATATCGGCCGCGACCAGCTCGAGCTTGGCGGCGAAGGGGAGATAGAGGCCGCCGTCGAAGGGCTCTTCGAAATCGGCAAGCCGGACCTGCCCCCGGGCCAGCGCCAGGGCGACCAGGAATTGCATGCTGAACTTGGCCTCGAGGCCGGTGCGTGGGGCGGGGTTGTCGGTATGGCCGAGGCGCCGGGGATGGGCGCTGACGATGACGCGGTCGATCGAGCCGAGCGGCATCGGACCGTGGGCGGCATGGAGCGCGATCGCCGCGTCGATGGCGCCATGGGCGCTGCCGCAGCAGGGGTGCTGCTTGACCTGGATTCCGGGATCGAGCAGGGCCCAGCCCGTTCCGGGCTCCCCCGCCAAGGCCGAGGCACGGCCGGCCCCGTCATTGAACAAGGCGAAGAATCCCAACCCGCCCTCGATGGCGTCGGCCGGGGCATCGCAGCCGGCGGCCGCCAGGCGGGCGGCGAGAAGGCCGTTGCGCGCCGCCATTCCCACCTGCAGCGATTTCAGCTGGGTACCAAAACCCTTCTTGGTGCCGGCGGCAAGCGACGGGGCGATGGCCAGTGCCGCTGCCGTCTCCTCTTCGCCGAGGCCGAGCAGTTTGCTGGCCGCCGCGGCGGCGCCGAAGACGCCGAGGGTGGCGGTAGGATGCCAACCGATTTCGTAGTGCTCGGGCATGACCGCGCGGCCGAGACGGCTGAGCGTCTCATACCCCGCGACATAGGCCTCGATGATCGCCTGTCCGCCGGTATCGAGCGCTTCGCCGAGGGCGATGATCGGGGGCACGAGCGGCGCCGAGGGATGGCCGCCGATGGTCGTGGTGCAGTCGTCGAAATCGAGGGCGTGGGCGGAAACCGCGTTGACGAAGGCGGCATCGAGGGCGCTCGCCGTCGACCCCCGGCCCCACACCGTCGCCGGCCCAGGTGCGCCGTCGATGGCGGCCAATGCGGTTTCGGTATTGGCGCCGGATGCGCCGGCCAGAGCGACGGCGATGGTGTCCTCGACGGCGTATTTGGCGGCCTCGATGACGGCATCGGGCAGGGCGTCGTAGTGAACCGTCCGAACGCGCCGGGCGAGGGTTTCGGCGGCCGTCATCGGCCTCCTCCGCTTGGCCCGCGGCTGCCCATCGGGTGGGGCCGGGCCCTAGGACCGCATGGCGGCCGAGGTGTTGACCGCGGCGTGCATGTTGCGGGCGAAGTCGCTCGCCTGCTCGACGCTCATGGTGATGGCGTTGGTGGCGTATTCCTTGACCGCCAGGACCGCCGCCAGGGGTGCCTTGTCGAGGGCGGCGCAAACCTGATCCAGCTGGGCGCCGAGCCGGTCGTCAGGGACCACGCGGCTGACCAGCCCGTAGGCCAGGGCCGTTGCCGCGTCGATCTCCTCCGTCGAGTAGGTGAGATAGAGGGCGCCCTTGCGCCCGACGCGATCGACCAGGGACGACATCGCCATGGTCGGCATGATGTTGTGGCCCATCTCGGGCAGGGCAAAGCGGGCGCTTTGGGCGGCGATGGTGATGTCGCAAACGGCGGCGATGGCGCAGCCGAAGCCGAGCGCGCGGCCCTGCACCGGCGCGATCACGGGGATCTTGGCGCGCCGGAAGGCGCCGTAGAAATTGAACACGACCTCGTTTTGGGCGCGCGCGTCGAGCGCGTCCTTGGGCGGATCGAAGGGGCGTCCCGCGCGGTCGCGGCCCAAGCAGAAATCGTCGCCGATGCTGGCGAAGACGATATATTTGGACTCCGCGGCGGCGGCATCGATCATGTCGGCCAGTTCCACTGCCATCGCATCGCTCACCAAGCCGCCGCAATCGGGCCGGTTGAGGGTGATGTGGGTCGCCTCGCCCTTGCGTTCGTGCAGGATGGTGTCTGCCATGGGGGTCTCCTCCTGTGGTCGATGTTCGGGAGTCGTCGCCACCGCCTCTAACGCGCGGCGCAGACGGTGATCTCGACCATGGTGCCCGGCGTCAGAGCCGTCCCCACGGCGGTGCGGGTCGGCAGATGGTCGGTGTCGACCCAGGCCATCCAGG
>JAWWBR010000003.1:0-68643 GCA_033720855.1 Alphaproteobacteria bacterium | reverse complement strand
CCCGGAAAGCTCGGGCAAGACGACGCTGTCGCTCCATGTCATCGCCGAGGCCCAGAAGCAGGGCGGCGCCTGCGCCTTCGTCGATGCCGAGCATGCGCTGGACCCGGTCTATGCGCGCAAGCTCGGGGTCGATGTGGAGAATCTGCTGATCTCCCAGCCCGACGCCGGCGAGCAGGCGCTCGAGATCGCCGATACCCTGGTGCGGTCCGGCGCCATCGACGTGCTGGTGGTCGATTCGGTCGCCGCCCTGGTGCCCCGGGCCGAGCTCGAGGGCGAGATGGGCGACACCCATGTGGGCCTCCAGGCCCGCCTCATGAGCCAGGCGCTCCGGAAGCTCACCTCGTCCATCGCCAAGTCGCGCTGCATGGTGATCTTCATCAATCAGATCCGCATGAAGATCGGCGTCATGTTCGGCAATCCCGAAACCACCTCGGGCGGCAACGCGCTCAAGTTCTACTCTTCGGTGCGCCTCGACATCCGCCGCATCGGCGCGGTCAAGGACCGTGACGAGGTGATCGGCAATCAGACCCGGGTCAAGGTGGTCAAGAACAAGGTGGCGCCGCCGTTCAAGACCGTCGAGTTCGACATCATGTACGGCACCGGCATCTCCAAGACCGGCGAGCTCCTGGACCTCGGAGTCAAGGCCGGGATCATCGAGAAATCGGGGACCTGGTTCTCCCACGGCGATACCCGCATCGGTCAGGGGCGCGAGAACGCCAAGGCCTATCTCGCGGAGAACCCGGAAATCGCCGACGGCATCGAGCGCGAGATTCGCGCCAATGCCGGGCTGGTGTCGGACGCCATGCTGTCGGAACCCCAGGGCGCCGAAGCGGGCGACGGTGCCGACGAGGCAAATGCCGCGGGCGACGACGGCTAACCGGACCCTTTGCGCCGGCCCGCCGCCGGTATCGCAACCGACAGCCCCGCGGGCCACCGGCCCGCGGGGTTCTCCATGCCGCCGTCTGGACAGGGGCGCGGGGGCGCTGTAAAAGCAGGAACCTTGGCGTCGGGCCAAAGCCACGGGAGCCCGCGGGAGGGCGGAGCCGCAACTTGTCATGACCAGCACCAGCGACACGCGTACGGCGTTTCTCGAATATTTTCGGGCCAACGATCATGAGGTCGTGCCCTCGAGCCCGCTCGTGCCCCATAACGATCCCACGCTGCTCTTTACCAATGCCGGCATGGTGCAGTTCAAGAACGTCTTCACCGGCGCCGAAAGCCGCGAGTATGCGCGCGCGACGACCTCGCAGAAATGCGTGCGCGCCGGCGGCAAGCACAACGATCTCGAGAACGTCGGCTACACCGCGCGGCACCACACCTTCTTCGAGATGCTCGGCAATTTTTCCTTCGGCGACTATTTCAAGGAGCGCGCCATCGAGCTTGCCTGGGGCCTCTTGACCGGCGATTTCGCCTTGCCCGAGGACCGCCTGCTGGTCACCGTCTACGCCAGCGACGACGAGGCCCGGACGCTATGGCGCAAGATCGCGGGCCTCCCGGATGAGCGCATCATCGGCATCGCCAGTTCCGATAATTTCTGGTCCATGGGGGAGACCGGGCCATGCGGGCCGTGCTCGGAAATCTTCTACGATCACGGCAGCGAGATCGCCGGCGGGCCGCCCGGCTCCGCCGACGAGGACGGCGACCGCTTCGTCGAGATCTGGAACCTCGTGTTCATGCAATACGACCAGGGGGGCGCCGACGAACGGCGCGATCTGCCGCGCCCCTCGATCGATACCGGCATGGGGCTGGAGCGCATCGCCGCCGTTCTCCAGGGCAAGCACGACAATTACGACATCGACCTCATGCGCCGCCTGATCGAGGCCTCGGCCGAGGCCTCCGGTGCCGCGATCGACGGCGCTCATGCGGTCTCCCACCGGGTGATCGCCGATCACCTGCGCTCGACCGCCTTCCTCATCGCCGATGGCGTCATGCCCTCCAATGAGGGACGCGGCTACGTTCTGCGCCGCATCCTCCGCCGCGCCGTGCGCCACGCCCATATCATGGGCTGCAAGGAGGCCCTGCTGCATCGGTTGGTGCCGGTGCTGGTCGCGGAGATGGGCGCAGCGTTTCCCGAGCTTTCCCGCGCCGAGGCCCTGATCACCGAAACCCTGAGGCTCGAGGAGGAGCGATTCCGCGCGACCCTCGCCCGCGGCCTCAGGCTGTTGGAGGAGGAAACCGCCAAGCTTGCGGCCGGCGCCCCGCTGCCGGGCGACATCGCATTCCGCCTCTACGACACTTTCGGGTTCCCCCTCGACCTCACCCAGGACGCGCTGCGGGCCAAGGATCATGGCGTCGATCTCGCCGGGTTCGATGCCGCCATGGAGCGCCAGAAGGCCGATGCGCGGGCGGCTTGGGCCGGATCCGGCGAGGCCGCCACCGACGAGCTTTGGTTCGAGCTGCGCGAGCGCCTGGGAGCCACGGAGTTCCTGGGCTACGAGACCGAAATGGCCGAGGGCGTGATCGCCGCGATCCTGGTCGACGGCGAGGAGACCGAAGCCATCGGGTCCGGCAGCGAGGCCGCGATCCTTGTCAACCAGACCCCGTTCTACGGCGAATCCGGCGGACAGATGGGCGATACCGGCGTGATGTTCACCAAGGACGGGGCGGAATTCGCGGTGGCCGATACGCAAAAGAGGTTGGGGGATCTGCATGTCCATATGGGCACCCTGGCCAAGGGCGAACTGCGTGTCGGCGAGGTGGTCGAGCTCAGGGTCGACGGCGCCCATCGCGCCCGGCTGCGCGCCAACCATTCGGCAACCCATCTTCTGCATGCCGCCCTGAGGCGGCATCTCGGCGATCACGTCACCCAGAAGGGCTCGTTGGTTGCCGCCGACCGGTTGCGGTTCGACATCAGCCACCCAAAGGCGTTGAGCGCCGAGGAGATCGCCGCGGTGGAGGCCGAGGTCAATGCCGAGGTTCGCGCCAATGCCGAAGTCTCGACCCGCATAATGGCCCCTGACGACGCCGTCGCCGCCGGCGCCATGGCGTTATTCGGCGAGAAATACGGCGATGAGGTCCGCGTCGTCGCCATGGGGGACGACGCCGGAGCGCCCTATTCGGTCGAACTGTGCGGGGGTACCCACGTGCGCCGCACCGGCGATATCGGCACGTTCCGCATCGTCTCCGAGGGCGCGCTGGCTGCGGGCGTTCGCCGCATCGAGGCCCTGACCGGCACCGATGCGGATGCCCATGACAGCGCCAATGCGGCGCTGCTGGCGGAGTCGGCGGGGCTGTTCAAGATCGCGCCCCAGGAGATCCCATCGCGCATCAATCAGTTGCTCGAAGAGCGCCGCAAGCTGGAGCGCGAGATCACGGACTTGCGTCGCCAGGCGGCGCTCGGGGGCGGCGGAGCGGTAGCGCCGGAGAGCGCCGGCCAGGAGATCAACGGCGTGAAACTGGTGACACGCAGCCTTCGCGGCGTGCCCGCCAAGGACCTCAAACCCATGGTCGATGAGTTCAAGTCCCAGGGGCCCGGCGTCTACGCGGTGATCAGTGCCGGGGATGACGGCAAAGCGTCGATCGTCGTCGGCGTGACCGACGATCTGACCTCGCGTTTCGACGCCGTCGAGCTGGTGCGCGCCGGTGCCGCGGCGCTCGGCGGCAAGGGCGGCGGCGGCCGCCCCGATATGGCGCAGGCCGGCGGGCCCGACGGCTCCAAGGCGGAGGCCGCCTTCGAGGCGATCACCAAGGCCATGGAAGGGGCCGGCTGAACTCTCCGTCCGATCCTCACGCGAGGTTGCGAAAATGCAAAGGCCCGCGCTGTCGCCGCGGGCCTTTCCCTATCCATGGGCGCGGATCGCCCCCGAGGCGACCATGGGTGCCCCAGGCGGTCAGTCCATCTTGGACTGGAGGTTCTCATCGAGCTTGTCGAGGAACTCCTGGGTGTTCAGCCAGGCCTGGTCGGGGCCGATCAGCAGCGCCAGGTCCTTGGTCATGAAGCCCGATTCCACGGTTTCCACACAGACCTCTTCAAGGGCCTCTGCAAAGGCCACGACGTCGGGGGTCTCGTCGAACTGGCCGCGGTACTTGAGCCCCCGCGTCCAGGCGAAGATCGAGGCGATGGGATTGGTCGACGTCGGGTTGCCCTTCTGATGTTCGCGGTAATGCCGGGTCACGGTGCCGTGGGCGGCCTCGGACTCGACGGTCTTTCCGTCCGGCGTCATCAGCACGCTGGTCATCAGACCCAACGAGCCATAGCCCTGGGCCACGGTGTCCGATTGCACGTCGCCGTCATAATTCTTGCAGGCCCAGACGAAACCGCCGCTCCATTTCAGGGCGCAGGCGACCAGGTCGTCGATCAGCCGATGCTCGTAGGTGAGACCGGCCTCCGTGAACTTCTCTTTGAACCTGCTCTCGTAGACCTCCTCGAAGATGTCCTTGAAGCGGCCGTCATAGACCTTGAGGATGGTGTTCTTGGTCGAGAGGTAGAGCGGATAGCCGCGCTGCAGGGCGTAATTGAAGCAGCTTTCGGCGAAGCCCCGGATCGAATCGTCGAGGTTGTACATGCTCATGGCGATGCCGGATCCGGGGAAATCGAAGACCTCGCGTTCGATCGCCTGGGACCCGTCCTCGGGCTCGAAGGTGAGGGTCAGCTTGCCCTTGCCCGGCACCAGGAAGTCGGTTGCACGGTATTGGTCGCCATAGGCATGACGGCCGACCACGATCGGCTGGGTCCAGCCCGGCACCAGGCGGGGGACGTTCTCGCAAATGATGGGTTCGCGGAAAATGGTGCCGCCGACGATGTTGCGGATGGTGCCGTTGGGCGATCGCCACATCTGCTTGAGGTTGAATTCCTCCACCCGGGCCTCGTCGGGGGTGATGGTCGCGCATTTGACGCCGACGCCGTATTCCTTAATCGCGTTGGCCGCATCAATGGTGATTTGGTCGTCGGTTTCGTCGCGCTTCTGGATGCTCAGGTCGTAGTATTTCAGGTCGATGTCGAGATAAGGCAGGATCAACTTGTCCTTGATGAACTGCCAGATGATCCTCGTCATCTCGTCGCCATCCAGTTCGACGATGGGGGTCTTGACCTTAATTTTGGCCATTCGGCTCTCTCCCGCGCGCTTGCTGAGATTCGGTTGAATTTCGCGGGTGGCGATTGCGGCCGTCCCCGAGAATTACGGCGCGCAACATATCAGACTTGGGATGGAGCGCAAGCGGGCTGGGCACCGTTCCGCGGCCTAGAGTCGATCGGGCTTCGCCCTGCGATGGGAAGGACCGAGACCGGCCAGGGTCGGCAGCACCGCATCGACCTCGCCAACCACGGTGAACAGGCCGCGAAAGCTGTCGCGGGCGAAGCCGTGCGCGATGGTGTGCTCGAAGAGCGCGATCAGAGGCCGCCAATAGTCGCCATCGTCGAGGATCACGATCGGTTTGTCATGCAGGCGCAACTGGCGCCACGTAATGATCTCAATGGTTTCATCGAGGGTGCCGGGCCCGCCGGGAAGAACGATGAATGCGTCCGCGCGTTCGAACATGGACCTCTTGCGCGCGTGCATGGAGTCGACGACGACCAGTTCATGGAGCTCCTCATGGGCAAGTTCGGCGCGCTTCAGGTCGTCCGGGATCACGCCCGTCACGCGGCCCCCGGCGGCGATGACGGCATCGGCGATGACACCCATGAGACCGATGTTGCCGCCACCGTAAACCAGTTCGATTCCGGCCTCGCCGATCAACCGTCCGAGCGCACCGGCGGTCTCGCGATAGCGGTGGTCATGGCCCAAGGAAGAGCCGCAGTAAACGCAAACTGACCTGACACCCGTCATCTTCCCTCACGCTCCTACACGACCTGTCGGGGTTATAACCATCCATCGCCGGCTAGGAAACCGCGACCTTCCCTCACGCTGCCTTGATCATGCCCCAATTTGTCGTCTTGATTGCGTCTGCGGTATCCCGTGTCGATTCCGGCTCGCCGTGTTTCGTGCCCGGTGGAGAGGGATTTTTCATGTAGGGGGGTGCCTAAGATGCTGCCGGTGGTGTGATCGCAAGGGGTTGGTCGGCCACCGGCCCGATAATCAGGAGGTATACATGAAAGTTCGATTCCTTGTTCCGACATTTGCCCTGGCGGCGCTCTTGGCCGGAACCCTGGCGCTTGCAAGCGCAAGTCAGGCGGATACGACCAAGGCCGAAGGGCAAGCAGTGACCATTGCCCAAACTAATGCTCAGGCTATTTCCGAAAAGCGCCGGAAACTGATGAAGGCGATCAGCGGCGCCCGTAAGGGGCTTCGCAAGAAGGCCAAGGCCGGCAGCATAGGCCCCGCCGAGGTCGCGCAGGCAGAGAAGATCGCAGCCCTTGCCAAGCAGCTTACGGGCATCTGGCCCAAGGGGTCGGGCAGCGACATGGTCAAGGGGCGCGCCAAGCCGGCTATCTGGCAGAACGAAGCCGATTTCAACAAGCGCCTGACCAAGATGCAAAAGGCGGCGGCCGATGGCGCCAAGGCCGCCAAGGCCGGGGACGCCAAAGGCGTCAGCGCGGCGATGAAGGCGATGGGCTGCGGCGGCTGCCACAAGCGGTACCGCGGGCCAAAACCCAAATAAGTTTTGATGGTAAGGGCCGCCGAGGGGACTCGGCGGCCTTTTCATTTGCCCAAATATGGAAATAGCCCGGCCATGATCCGGTTCGCCTCTCTCTATCGAGGGATCTTTGCCGCTGTCGCTGTCTCGTTCATTGCGATATTGCCGCCCGGGTTGGTCGGTGGCGCCGAGGCAGGCGATGCCCAGCGCGGGAAATACCTGTTCGATGCCGCGGGCTGCGCAAATTGTCATACCGACCGGCGCAAAAAGGGACCGCTACTGGGCGGCGGGGCGCCCATCAAATCGCCTTTCGGCACGTTCTACGGTCCCAATATCAGCCCACATAAGACGTTCGGCATCGGCGCCTGGAGCGAAAGCGATTTCATCCGCGCCATGCGCGCGGGGGTTTCCCCGGACGGGCGCCATTACTATCCGTCCTTTCCCTACGGGTCCTTCACCCTCATGACCGACCGCGATCTCAAGGATCTTTGGGCCCATATGCTGACGGTGCCGCCGGTGGCGCGGCCAAGCCGCAGGCATGAGCTCAATTTTCCATTCAATATTCGCTGGGGCGTTTGGCTGTGGAAGGTCCTTTATCTCAGCAAGGGGCCTTACGTGCCCGAGCCCGGGCGTTCCCAAAGTTGGAACAGGGGCGCCTATCTGGTCGAGGCCGTGACCCATTGCGGCGAATGCCACACGCCGCGCACCGCGCTCGGGGGCTTAAGGCGCAAGCTTTGGCTTGGCGGCAACGCCGATGGCCCCGAGGGGGAGCGGGTGCCAAATATCACGCCCGATTTGAAGACCGGGATCGGCCGATGGAGTTTTGACGAAATCGTGGATTCCCTCGAGTCTGGGTCGCTACCGGACGGCGATGAATTCGGCTCTCTCATGGCCGACGTGGTCGAGTACGGGACCTCCAAGCTTACCGATGACGATCGGCGGGCAATCGCCGAATACCTGAAATCCTTGAAACCGGTCGTGTTCCAGCCCTCAGCCAAACCGAAGGCGGCATCGGGCACGAGGTGAGCGGGAGGCCGCGACCGTTGCACCCTGCAAGGTGAAAAGCTAGGTTATCCATCCGGCCCGAAAAGACATGCCATGAGTTTTTCTTGCGGGGCTGGGCGCAAAAAGGGAAACGGCCGACGTGAATCGGGCCCTCGTTATCGCCGTCGTAGGTGCCATGGTGCTTGCTGCATCGTTGGCGCTGAACTTCTACGCGTCTTGGGATGACGATGAGTCGAGCCAGCCGGAAGCGGGAGCGCCCTCCGTTAACGCCGCCGGTGGCCCCGACGGCCCGAGGGGCGGTTTTATCGGGTTGCCAACGCCCGAACGGGCATCACCCGATGGCCTTGCCCCGCCCGACGCCTTGGGGCGTGGGCGGTTGCCAAGTTTCGACATTGTCCGGATCGGGCCGGACGGCAACGCGGTGATTGCGGGGCGCGCGGCGCCGGGGTCGCGCGTGACGGTGATGGATGGGGCTACCGTCGTCGGCGAAGTGACGGCCGACGCGAGGGGCGAATGGGTCCTGGTGCCGGCCAAGCCGTTGCCGCCGGGAGGGAGACGATTGCGCCTGCGGGCGAAATTGCCCGACGGTTCGGTCCTGGAGTCTGCCGGTGACGTCGTGCTTGTGGTTCCTGAGCCCGGCCGCGATGTGGCCGGGCGTGCCGTCACTCGCCCCTCCGGTGCGATCGCGCTGAAGGTGCCGAGGGGCCCCAAAGAAGGTGAGACCGGCGGCCCAATGGCAAGCCGCGTTTTGCAGAAGCCGGGCACCTCAGGCGAAGGGGCCTCCGCGGCCGATAAGGGTGGGGCACTGTCCGTCGATAGCATCGACTATGATCGTGAGGGACGGATCGTTGTCGGTGGCGCGGCCCGTCCCGGCGCCCGGGTCCGCATCTATCTGGATAATACGCCACTTGGCGATGCCGTGGCTGACGCCCGCGGCCGTTGGTCCTTCCGCCCGGAAAAGCCCGTGGCGCCGGGCACCTACAGGCTGCGGGTGGACGAATTGCAGTCCCATGGGCGGGTCGCACGCCGGATCGAGATACCCTTCAGCCGGGCCGCCTCCATAAAGGACCTCCCAGCCGGAGGCATCAAGGTGGTCCAACCGGGAAACAGCCTGTGGAGGATCGCGCGCTCGACCTATGGCAGCGGGTTGCAGTACACGGTCATTTATGAGGCAAACAAGGACCAGATCCGCGATCCCGACCTGATCTATCCCGGCCAGATTTTTACCCTACCGCGGAAAACATCTCTGAATTAGTCGGATTGAGTTCTATGCCGTCGCGGTTCGGCGCTGACCGCAATCAGGCTCCCGGCCTGTTACCCTGCGGTGCTGTCTCGCTGGCCGATTGCCAATTCGGGATCACCCCTGCGAGGTCTGGAAGGTATTCTGCAAGGCACTGCAGAACGGGATGGACCTCCAACAATAGGCCGACGATGGAAGCGAGCAGCTGCGCCGCGGTCACCGGAGGTTCAAGTGGCGCGTTCGCACGAACGCGAATGTACTGACCCGGTTCGACCCTGAAGGCCGTGCTGTTGAGGCCGTTTAACGCCTTGCTGACATGAAGCAGACGTTCACGTCCATCCCGCGATTCGATGGTGTAAGGGATCGCCCCTGCGTCAATCTGAAGACGCAGTTCGGGCGCACCATCGGCACAAATTTCTCCGGCAACCGGCAATTCGCCATAAGAGAACAGGAATTTGCACCCATTCCCACCGATATCGCTGAGGATATCGTTAGACTGGGGTAGGGACCCGAAATCGACGGTGCAGACGCCCTTGCTCGCCGTCAGGGCGAAGGCGCTGATGGTCTGCAGGGGCGCGTGGCAAGACCTATGCGATGCTTCGATAGCCATCGCGGTTACCTATCAGTGCCGCGTTTAAAACCGGTTAATGTGGGGGTCTGCGCGGTCTTGCCCTCAGAGACAACGGCCTTTGGCCAAGGGATAAACCGGTCGCCGCAGGATACCGTCAGGGCATCGAGTGCCAAGGCCGCCCTTAGCAAGCGAGTGGAGATAGGCTACACTCGCGCGCCCCGAACACGCAGGAATAGTGATCGCTCACATGCGCCTACCCATCCATCGTCAAGGTTGGCCCATCATTGCCAGTTTCCTGCTGGCGACAGCCGCGCTATGGGCGATTTGGCCGCCGCTGGGCGGGGCGGGAACCGTTATCAGCGTCTGGTGTGTCTGGTTCTTTCGTGATCCCGATCGGGTCCCTCCGGATGCGGCGGCGGTGATCGTTGCTCCGGCCGATGGTCGGGTTCTTCCTATTGCCATGACCCCACCGCCCGAGGAGCTGGGCATGGGGGTCGCGCCGCGAACGCGGATCAGCATTTTCATGAACATCTTCAATGTCCATGTGAACCGCATTCCTGCCGATGGGACCGTCGTCAATACGTTTTATCGGCCGGGGCGATTTTTTAACGCGTCTTTCGACAAGGCAAGCGCGCATAACGAACGACTTTCCATCCATATGCGGCTCGACACCGGCGAGGATTTGGCCGTCGTCCAGATCGCTGGTCTGATCGCGCGCCGCATTCGCAGCACGATCGATGCCGGTCAGACGGTTCGCCGCGGGGAGAGATTCGGCATCATCCGCTTCGGTAGCCGCGTCGACGTCTATTTGCCCGACGGTTACGATGCCTGTGTGTCGGCTGGGCGCATCGTCACCGCCGGCGAGACCGTTATCGCGCGAAGGGAACACGCAAACGCGCCCGGCGACGACGCGTCCCTGCCAAAGGATGGAGACATCGCCCCATGACACAAAGGCCCAGACGGAAGGTCGCATCACAGACCCGGGAACGGTTGAGAGGACTCCATTTCAACAGGCTGATTCCCAACATTTTGACGGTTCTGGCGCTTTGCGCCGGACTAACCGGAATCCTTTATGGCTACCAGGGCAAATGGAAATTTGCCGTGCTCGCCGTAGTTATTGCCGCCGTCCTCGATGCACTGGACGGGCGCGTGGCGCGACTGTTGGGTGGATCGACCAAATTCGGTGCGGAATTGGATTCACTATCCGATTTCGTCAGCTTTGGCGTGGCGCCGGCACTGCTTGTCTTCTTATGGTCCCTCCACGGCGCTCAGGAACTGGGCTGGATAATTACCCTTGTTTTCGTGGTCTGTGCGGCACTGCGCCTTGCGCGGTTCAATACGCGGCTAGGAATTTCCGACATGCCGGCCTGGGCCTCCAACTTTTTTACCGGCGTGCCGGCCCCCGCCGGCGGCGGACTGGTTCTTCTGCCGATGATCTTGAGTTTCGCTTTCGACAACGCCGCCCTGGCCCACCCGGTCGTCAATATTCCGGTCATGGTTTTTGTCGCCGTCCTCATGATCAGCCGCATTCCCACCTTCGCCCTGAAACAGGCCCGGGTGCCCCACCGATTGGTTATGCCCTTCCTCCTCTCGGTCGGCTTGATCGCCGCCCTGCTGGCGATGGCGACGTGGGTCACCATGTCCGTGTTCTTGTTCCTATACCTTGTCTCGATCCCCTTTTCGGTCAGGTCCTATCGTCGCCTTGCGACCACTGCTGCACAGAGCGGTGCGCACGGCGCGGAGTCGAAAGCCATTGTCGGCGATCCGAGTGCATTCCACGATCGTGTTTTCGAAGATTTCGCCGAAGGCGAATCCGATGACGCCACCGACCCTGAAGGCCCCACGGACGACCGGTGAAGCTAGGCCCACTTTGTGCCTCCTCACCGGGCTGCAGGATCACAGGTCGAGCACGTTTTTCGGATAAAGTTCGTCCACGGAGACGGGCCTGTGGGTCACGCCTTGTTCGTCGCAGAACCTCACGAAAGCCTCGAGGGTTGGGCGGTTCGCCTCCACCCCGTAAGGCCAGAAGTCGTCGCCGAACATGTCTCGTGATTTTTCCGCATAGGCAAAACACCAAGGGATCGGGAAGCGGCATATGTTGCCGTCCAGTGCGCGTTCCAGGCTTCGGTTCTTGGCTTCGCTAAAGGCACCGAACAGGCTGGGGCCGATCCACGGGTGGGCATCGTAGACATCCCTGCGGATGGCCACCGTATGCATCATCGGAAAGATCTTTTCCTTTTCCCAATAGGCTTCCTCAAGGGGCTGAAAATCGGCGATCAAGCGCCGGATGCGGGGATCTCTCGCCTGGAACAGGTCGGGCGGGTGGGCGCAGATCACTGCGTCCAAATCTCCCGTCAGCAACATGTCCATCAGCGATCGGTCGGTCACCTCCTGATAGGATACCCCTTCTGGGATGATCCCCTTGACCTGGCTCCAATTGGAAAGACTGTTTATCCCCGCACGAAACCACTGGATGTCTTCCATCGGGATGCCGACATCATGCATGAGCCAGGCGCGAACGTAGACGATCGCGGTCTGGACCCATTCCGGGATGCCGACTTTTTTTCCGGCCAAGTCCGCGGCGCAGGTCAAAGGGCTATCGGAAGTCACGTAAATCGCGTGTTGGCGAAAGAACCGCGACGGGAACACCGGAATCCCCGTCAGGTTTTCGTCGCCCTGAGAGGTCAGGGAGACAAAACGGGCGAGGGACATTTCCGATACATGCCATTCGCGGTGCTCGGTGAAGCGAGAGAAGATATCCTCTACCGGAAGGTCAATGTGGTTGAGGGCAATGCCCGGGGCCTTGACCTTGCCATCGACGAGGTCTCGAACGTGGTCGTAATCGCTTATTGCGATATCGAGAGTGAGGTCTCCCATAGTGTCTCCTTCCTCAGTCCCACCCGATGGTGTGATTGGCCGGCGTCATGGCGTCTCGGCAACAGTCCCGACGCGTGTCAGGATTCGGCCACCATATGAACCGTCCGTTGCGGATAAGGTATGGTGATGCCGGCGTTATCCAGGCTTTCCTTGACTTGCCGGGTCAGATCAAAGCGGAGCGGCCAGTAATCCGACGCGGCGCACCACATACGTATCTGAAGGTCGACGGAACTGTCGCCGAGCCCGGTCACCATAACCATAGGCTCCGGATCACCTTGGACGCGGCTGTCGCTGGAGACGAGATCCTTGATCACCGTGAAGGCCTTGCCGATGTCATCGTCGTAACCGATCCCGACATTGATGTCGACGCGTCGCGTTGTGTTGTGGCTGAAATTCTTCACCGCGGCGCCCCACAGTTGACCATTGGGAACGATGATATGAACGTTGTCGGGCGTATTCAGTTCGGTCATGAACAGGGTGATCGATTCCACCGTGCCCGCTATTCCCGCCGCCTCTATGAACTGGCCGATACGGAACGGACGGAAAAGAAGCAGCATGACGCCGGCGGCGATATTGCTGAGCGTGCCTTGGAACGCGAGGCCAATGGCCAACCCCGCGGCACCCAGGACGGCGATGAAGCTTGTGGTTTCGACGCCGAAGCGGTCGAGTACCGCCAGGACCGTGAAGATGATCACGGCATAGCGGACCAGGCTGGCAAGAAATCGGCTGATGGTTTCGTCGATCTTTTCGGTTTTGCCGAGCGCCCGGCTGGTCAAGCGAGCCGCCCAGCCCGCGACAACGAAGCCGACGATGAGGATGATGATTGCACCCACGACGTTCAGCCCGTAGGCACTGATAATTTGTATTGCTTGTTCCGCGGCGCTGTTTGCGGTGTTTTCCATGCGGATATGCTCCCCTATTTCTGATCGCTTAGGACGCTCATGCCTGTTTATGGGTGCCCCTCAAGCGGAAGGAAGGTTATGCGGATAAAAAACCGCATCATAGTCCTATTGCAAGACCGAGGCTCCGGAGCAATGCGTTCTGCGGCCCTTCAGCGCTCGCGTAGGGCCGTCACCTCGACCTCGACCAGCTTGCCCTCTGCGGAGTACCCGTCGACGAAACGGACGTCCAATCGCTGGGGAAGGCAGGGGAGTTGATTATCGAGAATTTCGTGCAGGCGCTTGGGGCTTTGGCTGGTGTGCAGATAGCAGACGGTCCGGACAACTTGCTTCCAAGTGCTGCCCGCCTCGTCCAAATACGCGGTTAATCGCGGCAGGATATCGGTCTCCAGTTGGGTTTCCAGACCGGGCAGGACAGCGGTCTGTCCGGAGAAGACGATCAGCGGGCCACAAGTCAGGTACCGGCAGGGAAGCCTCGGGGGATCGTTTTCGCGGATGACCTTGTCAAGCCCGGGGGCGGGCCGTAGTGCGATCAGGTCCATGGCGACGCTGGCTTTCGATGCGAACCTCGACGGTGCGATGTAACTCGATGTCGCGGCCCGTGCTCGCCCCGAAAGCGCGTCCCGACGAACGTCGCTGGCGGCATCCCGGGCACTTCGGTCGCGCCCATAAATCCGGCTCCGCACGGTGTTGGCGAGCGATAGATCCTCGGCAGCGAGCGCTTGGGAAAATTCCGCGAACAGGCTTTCGGTTTCGGTCCGCGGATCCCCATCGGGTGCCGCTTCCGCGGAAAGTTGAACGAAGGCAAAATCCTGCCACTCGGTCAAGGTCAGGCGCATGATGGGACCTCCCTTCAGTTTCGGGCTGGATTATAGCAACTGCTCACACGCGGAGCCGCCGGCAAGGGCTTATCGGACCGGAGCCGTCCTCCATCTGTTCGGTCACGGTAAGGGATAACTTTTCGTCAATAAATTCAGGTTAGCGTCGCGCAGGGCCCAAAGCCTTTTGCTTGAGGCCATTGACGCGAGAGGTCCCGTGGCCCAGCCGTACCCCCGGGTGGCAGGGTGGCGCCGTGGCCGGATTGATGAAAAAGGAACGCGTGTGATGCTGTTATTGGGCGACATTTTGGTAGCCAAGGGCTTGGTTACGCCTGCCGATATTGAGCAGGGATTGAAATATCAGCACGAGAACGGAGGGCGCTTTGGCGATTGTCTCGTGGCCCTTGGCGTCATCAGCGAGGACGATATAAACGCCGTCCTGGGCGAGACCCCCGAAGCGCCACGCAATCTCAGTGAAATCGACGTTGATCCCATGATGTTGCTGCAGCTCATGATCAAGGGCATGCACACGGAGAATTTCGAAACACCATCACAGATGTCGGAAGCGATGCGGCTTCCCAACGCGTTGGTCAACGAGCTGCTGCAAGATGCGGTGGAGCGAAAAATGGCCGAAATCGTGGGGCAAGCCGATTCGGCGAGCACCCTGTTTTCGGAGATGCGGTATCAGCTCACCAGCCTGGGACGCGACTGGGCCAACGAATCGCTGGATCAATGTCAGTATTTCGGCCCGGCGCCGGTGAGCCTGGAGGCGTATCAGGAGCGCGTCGCTCTGCAGCGTGTTACCAATGAGTGGGTGAATTTGGATGACATCCGGGAGGCTTTCAAGCACCTCGTCATCCCGGATCGCTTTATCAATCGCCTCGGGCCGGCGATCAATTCCGGAACCGCGATTCTGATTTATGGGCCGGCAGGCAATGGCAAGACGACGGTCGCACAGATCATCGCCGAAATGTTCCGCAACGTCGTCTATATCCCCCATTGTTTCGAGGTCGACGGCCAGATCATCAAGGTTTTCGATCCCAGTGTTCACAAGCCGATCAGCGACGCCGCGGCCGGGGTGGATTCCCGGCCCACCCTTCACCGTGAAGTGATGGACAAGCGCTGGGTTCCGTGTCACAGGCCGATGGTGGTGACCGGGGGAGAGTTGACGCTCGATATGCTCGACCTCCAGTTCAGCGAGATTTCCAAGTTCTATGAGGCGCCGTTACAGATCAAGGCATTGAACGGCGTCTTCCTGATCGACGATTTCGGTCGTCAGAGAGTGGAGCCGGAGCACATTCTCAACCGCTGGATCATGCCCTTGAACGATCGGGTGGATTACCTGAATCTGCACACCGGTAAGTCTTTCCAGATTCCCTTCGACGAACTGGTGATCTTCTCCACCAATATGCATCCCAACGACCTGATGGACCCCGCATTCCTGCGCCGCATCACGTACAAGCTGGAGACCGTGGAGCCTTCGGAGGAACTCTTCCGCAAGGTGTTTGAGGATGTCTCGAATAAGGAAGGCATCGAGCTTAGCGAAGAGATCTATCAGCAGGTGTTGGACGAAATTCGGGCCAATGATGCGCCGCTGGCTTATTTCCACCCGCAGTTCATCGTTTCGCAAGTGCTGTCGGCATGTAAGTTCGAGGGAATTTCGCCGCAGTTCACGCCGGACAACGTTCGCGATGCGATGCTCAACCTCTTCGTCAAGAGCGAGGCCACCCAGCCGAAGACCCCGAAGCCGGAAGAGGCTTTGGCGGCTTTGATGCGCCAGAGCGCCTGAACGCCGCCACAATCCCTAACACTCATCGATCCGACCGGGGCGGTCGCGACTCATATCCGCACCGCTCCAGGTGCCCCCGGCGTCGCATCCGGCTGGGTGCCAGCAACCATATTGCCAACACCGTTGTGCGGTGGCCGCTCCTTGCCGTACCCTGATCGGCAACGCCCGGTAAACTCGGGAACAAAGGATGGGAGACGGTGCGATGACACGAACGTCCGAGCAATTCAGGGAGGCCATTCTCGATCTTTTGCAGGAAATGCGATGGGATACGCCGACGATCCTCGAGGATTTTTTGCGCAATCATCTCACGCGTGAAGGGGCATTGGTGTACGGCTTGGAGCACTGCGTGTTCGCGGCGAATTTTCCCCGCTGGTTGGCCAATATCACGGGCAACTGCCCTCACCTCGAGGTGCGCAAATACCTGATCGAAAATATGTTCGTGGAGGAGGTCAAGGACCCCACGATCCCCACCGGCCACTACGAGAGCCTGGTCGACTTCGTCGACGAACTGGGTGCCGAGAGAGAATTTGTTCTTGCTTATACCGGCGCCCCCGTCACCAAGATGCGAATCGCATACTGCGATTGGGTGAGCCGAACCAAGCCGTGGCTCGAAGCCTTCGCGGCCATCGCCGGCAACGAGGTCGCCCGCGGCAAGGCGATGATCGAGCGCGTCGGCGAGCGGGCCCGCACCTCGCGAGACACCTTTGCCTCCCTGGGGCTTTCCGAAACGGCTTTGGCGCATTGGGACTCGGCGGACGCCGCCGACGGCGGCGAAGGCGGTCATGGAGATGCGCCGCTCGATTTTTTGGACCAGTTTGCCGACACAAGGGAGAAGCAGGATTCCTGTTTGGCGGCGATGCGGGAAAGGCAGGAGGTCAACCGCATTTGGTCTGACCAGGTCGGCGTGTGGTGTTTCGAGGCCTCGGGCCTTATTCCGCCTTCGATCGACAAACGTCAGCCAAGACCCGAGCCGGTGCTGGCGGCTTGAGTGTTCGCGGACGGGCCGGAGGACGTGGTATTGGCTGAAACCTCGCGTGTTGCCGTCGTCACCGGAGGCGCCAGCGGCATCGGATATGCCATCGCCCGGCACTTGGCCGGCGAGGGGATGTCGGTCGTCGCCGCCGATAGGGACGGAGGTGCGTGCTCGGCGGCATCGGCGGCAGGCGACGAAACCGGGAGATTGCGTTTCGTGGAGGCCGACATCGGCAGCGAAGACGGGGCGCGCCATGCCATCGACAGTGCCGTTGAAACCTTTGGCCGATTGGACCTCCTGTGCAATAACGCCGCCGTTCACCCGCTCGAATTGATCGAAGACCACGACCCGGGTACATGGCGCGAAACCTTCCGCGTCAATGTCGAGGGGACCATGCTCTGCAGTCAACGTGCGCTCCCTTATATGAAACAGCATGGTCGTGGCGCCATCGTCAATATCGGCTCCATCAGCGGCCTTTCGCCCTATGCAACGGGCGGCGCCTATGCGGCCTCGAAGGCGGCGGTGGCGATGCTGACCAAGGTCCTCGCCGTGGAGGCGGGACCCTACGGTATTACCGTCAACTGCATCGCGCCCGGGTCCATCCGTCACCGGCCGGGGAGCGCGTCGGAGGAACAATCCCCACCCGAAAACATCCCCATCGGCCGCCGGGGCACCACCGCCGATGTCGCCCATATGGTGTCGTATCTGGCGTCCGAGGCGGCGGGCTATCTGACGGGTGCCGTGATCGTTTTGGACGGCGGGGCGACCGCGGGCCGTACACGCCGGTGATGCGATCGCGGCGGCCTCCGAAGCGGGCGGCGGGATAGCTAGACAAGGACTAGGATCTGGGAGGACACCGTGAACGACTTGCCTGACATCCCGGACAAGGCCGCCACCGCGGTCAATGATCTTCTGGATAACTGCGCCTGCATCCAGGCTGGCCAGAACGTCCTGATCTTGGCCGCCAATGACGGCCTCAACGGTGGCGCCAACATCGTCGATCAGGCCACGGTCGGGTGGATTGCGGACGGCGTTCGCAAGCGTGGCGCGGACGCCAAGGTGATGTGGGTGGATATGCCGGACAGACCGCAGCTGATCTGGCCCGACATCGCCACCAGGGAGACGGTTTGGCGCATCCCGGGCGATGTCAAGGCGGCCATGAAAGAAGCGGATATCCTGATCAGCCATGTATTCGATCTGTCCTCCGAAGAGCATCTGAAGGAACTGCCGGAAACATTGCGCGAGTACGAATTGCCCATGGTCCGCAACATGGCGACGACGGCATCGCTGTTGATGACCGATTGGGCGCGTACCCCCCATGACCTGATTGCCGAAATCCGCTACCGCATGGGGGAGCTGGTCGTCGCCGGCGAGCCATGGGAGCTGACTCATCCCAACGGGACCCACCTGACGGGCAAAGTCGGTCCCGGCCCGAAGACCCGGCCCACCTATGTGTATTGGCGCCGGGACGGCTTCTACCGCCCCTTTCCCGATGGCATATATCCCGCCGTCAACCCGGTGGACTGCGAGGGAATTTACATTTTCGACCGCATGATGCCCGTCTGGGCCCATAACATCGGGGTGCCGCCACATTTCAGCGAACCGGTCACGGTCACGGTGAAGGACACCCATATAGTCAAGGTCGAAGGGGGTGCAGAGGCCGACACCCTGCGCGCTTTCCTGGCGGCGCTCGCCAACTCCATCGGCGAGGATCATGCCTATGAGATGCGGGCACCGCACGGCGGCGTGCACCCCTCTGCCTTGATCTCACCGTCGGAATGTGCCGACGAGGACTACCGCGAATTCATCGCCTCTTTCCATCCCTCTAGTCTGCACATCCATTTGGGGCAGGGGGGGCGCGACAAGGATTTCCCCTACAACCTGCATACGGCTTGCGAAATTCGCGGCGGTACCCTGACCATCGGTGGCCGCAAGGTCCACGATGGCGAGCGCATGGCCGTTCTCGACCACCCCAGGGTGCTGGAAGTTGCAGGGCGAACCCCAAATCTGCCGGGGCTGGGAGGGATTTCCTGGCAATCCCAGGTTCAAGGTGTCGCTTAGAGCTTACTCGACGGTCTTGCGGTAAAGGTGCCAAGTCGAATGACCGAGCACGGGTATGGCCACGGCCAGTCCGACGAATAGCGGCAAAGATCCGACCAGTAACAGCGCCGCGATGATGATACCCCAGACCGCCATGGTGACGGGGTTGGCGAGGACCACGCGGACCGAGGTTTTGGCCGCGGTCAGGGCGCCGACCTTGCGGTCCAGCAACAGGGGAAAGGACACCGCGCTGAGGCACAACACCATTACGGCAAAGCCGAAACCGACAGCCGTGCCGATGATGATCAATTCCGTGCCTTTGGCCGTGTAGAGGACCTGTTGAATGAAATCGCCGATCTCCACCGCTTCGCCGCCGCTGAAGACCCAGTCGTAAATTGCCAGCGCCGTCCGCAGCCAAGCCAGGAAGATCGCGATCATCACCAAGCTGAGGATCAGGATGGCGCCGAGAGAGGGTGAGCGCAAAACCCGGAACCCATCCTTCAAGGACACCTCCAATCCCTGCTCACGCCGACGGCTCATTTCGTAAAGCCCCATGGCGAGCAGGGGCCCCACCAGTGCAACCCCCGAGAATAGCGGCCAGATCAGCGGGAGGATCTCATGCCCCGCGTCGATCTTGGCGATGACGAAAACCACCACGGGGTAAATCATGACGCACAAGACAAGATGACTGGGCTTAGCCTTGAAATCGTCGAAACCTTTGGCCAAAACATCGATCAGGTCATGGATGCCGATCTTGCGGACCTTTGGTTCGTCGCTGGGCACGTCGACGGTAGCGCGATCGGCAAACGCCTTATCATTGGACACGGTTTCGCCTCCTCAGTTTTCGGACTCGAGCCAGTTCTCAACAGCCAAATACCGCAGACCGGCATGTCCGCGAGAGATGTTCGACCGTAAGCTTTGTTTTTTAGCCCGAATAATTCGCCTCTCAGATATGACTGTTTTTTTCAGTCGATTATCGTTGGTGATACGATCGATCGTTAAAAATATTCTCTCTCATTCTGGGGTACCTGTACACACAAACCATGCGTGGTCTTTCGAACTGGGGCGGATCTCGGGCTTGCGATGTTCTCCTCCAGGCCCGTGAGGCCAGCCGATGGAGGCGCAAATCGACGACATTTTCGCGGGTGTGTCAGGTTTTCGAAAATTCCTCGCAATCATGGTTTCGGTATGTTAATTCCATGACCCAACGTGCGTTTAGACGCGGACCGTGGGCGTTGAATTCGCCCCGACCAATCCGCGGCTGCGTGCGGGTCGCGATGAATGTTTCGCAGGACGGGGAGCGAGAAGTTGAGCAGCCTATCGATGGGCTCGGCAGTGGGGTTTGTGGGGGCGGTTTCTTCATTTTTCGGGGTAGGACTTTTTTGTGTCATGCGAACGCTGGCGATACCGTCAGGGGGCATGTCCGCTCATCCGTGTTGCGGGCTGCGTTTTTCGAAACGGTGCAGGATCGGGGCGCATTGAAACGTCCGCCGTTGCGATGCTTGCCCAGGGCTTGTAGAGGTAAAGGATGAACAAAGGATTCTTCGTAGCGCTAATGCTTTTTCTGGTGGCCGCCGGCACGGTCGCGTTTCACTTCTGGAGCCCATGGTGGTTCACGCCAATAGCGTCCAACTGGGGATACATTGACGACACCATAATTCTCACCTTCTGGATCACCGGCGTCGTGTTTGTCGCCGTCATCGTATTCTCGGCTTACTGCATATTGCGCTTTTCCCATAAGGAAGGGCGCCGCTCCGAATACAATCCCGAAAACAAGAAACTCGAATGGTGGCTGACGTCTCTAACGACCCTGGGCGTCATCGGCATGCTGACCCCTGGCCTGTTCGTATGGAATCAGTACGTCACCGTGCCTGAGGATGCCGATCAGTTCGAGGTTATGGGGCAGCAATGGCAGTGGAGTTTTCGCCTCCCCGGCAAGGACGGGACCCTGGGAACGACCGCTGTCAAGTTCGTCAACGATAAGAACCCCTTTGGCATCAATCCCAAGGACCCCAACGGACAGGACGATCTCCTCATTTCCGGCGACGATCTTCATGTCCCCATCGACAGGCCAGTCAAGGTCCTGCTGCGGTCGCTCGACGTCCTGCACGATTTCTATGTGCCGGAATTCCGCGCCAAGATGGACATGGTGCCCGGGATGGTGACCTATTTCTGGCTCAAGCCCACGCGCACGGGTAAGTTCGATATTCTCTGCTTCGAGCTGTGCGGAGTCGGCCATCATGCGATGCGCGGCAAGGTCGTGGTCGACAGCGCGAGCGACTATCAGGCGTGGCTTGCCAAGCAAAAGACTTTCGCGCAGTTCGTCCGTGAGGCGGAACTGCAATCGGAGAAGGAATCGAGTTTGGCTGCGGCCGAGGGGTCGAAGTAACCATAGGCGGCAGCAGCCGAGAACCGGACGCCAGATCGACGGCGAGACATAGATTTTGACGAGAGAGTGAAGAGGGCTTCGTAATGGCCGATATCACACCAACCACAACCGATCAAATTCCGGCCGCAGAGGTCGAAGACGTCGAGCTCTACCACGCCAAGAGCTGGTGGACCAAATACGTCTTTTCCCAGGATGCCAAGGTGATCGCCATCCAATACTCCAGCACGGCGATTGCCATTGGATTGGTCGGGCTGATGATGTCTTGGCTGATGCGACTGCAGCTCGGTTTCCCAGAGAGCTTCGCGTTCATCGATGCAACCGACTATTACCAGTTTATCACCATGCACGGCATGATCATGGTGATCTATCTGTTGACGGCCTTATTCCTGGGAGGGTTCGGAAATTACCTGATCCCGCTGATGGTCGGTGCCAGGGACATGGTGTTCCCCTACGTCAATATGTTGAGCTTCTGGGTCTATCTGGCGGCCGTCGGCATTCTCGTCGCCAGCATGTTCGTGCCCGGCGGTCCGACCGGCGCCGGCTGGACCCTCTATCCGCCTCAGGCGATCCTGCCGGGCACCCCGGGAGCGGATCCCGGGGCCGGAGGCGGCATCATTCTGATGCTGATATCGCTGGCGCTGTTCATCATCGGTTTTACCATGGGCGGCCTCAATTACGTTGTCACGGTGCTGCAGGCCCGGACCCGGGGGATGACGTTGATGCGCCTGCCTCTGACCATTTGGGGCATCTTCGTCGCCACCATCCTGGCCCTGCTGGCGTTCCCCGCGCTGTTCGTGGGCGCGGTGATGATGACGCTGGACCGGATACTCGGCACCAGCTTCTTCATGCCGACGATTATTCAGGCCGGGGAACAGCTGAGCTACGGCGGCGGCAGCCCGATCCTGTTCCAGCATCTGTTCTGGTTCTTCGGTCATCCCGAGGTCTACATCGTTGCCCTGCCGGCCTTCGGCATCGTCTCCGATCTCTTGAGCGTCCACGCGCGACGGCATATTTTCGGGTATCGGATGATGGTCTGGGCGATCGTGATCATCGGCGCGCTCAGCTTCATCGTCTGGGCCCACCATATGTATGTCAGCGGCATGAACCCCTGGTTCGGCTTCTTTTTCGCCACCACGACCCTGATCATCGCGGTGCCCACGGCGCTCAAGGTCTACAACTGGACGCTGACATTGTGGCGGGCAAACATCAACCTGACCTTGCCGATGCTGTTCGCGCTGGCTTTCATCGTCACCTTCGTGAACGGCGGCATCACCGGTTTGTTCCTGGGCAACGTCGTGGTCGACGTGCCGCTCTCCGACACCATGTTCGTTGTGGCCCATTTCCACATGGTGATGGGCGTCGCGCCGATCCTCGTGGTCTTCGGTGCCATCTACCATTGGTATCCCTTGATGACCGGCCGGATGCTCGATGAGACAATGGGGCAGATTCATTTCTGGATCACCTTCATCGGCGCTTACGCGATCTTCCTGCCGATCCACTACCTCGGTCTGCTCGGGGTGCCGCGGCGGTACTTCGAAATGGGAGAGACCAGCTTCATTCCCGCTTCGGCGCACGATCTGAATGCCTTTATCACCGTGGTGGCGCTATTGGTCGGCGCCGCTCAGATGCTGTTCCTCTTCAACATCATGTGGAGCATGAGGCACGGCAAGGTGGCGGAAAAGAATCCGTGGAAGGCGGCATCGCTGGAATGGCAGGCCTCCGGAATGCCGCCGGGGCACGGCAATTTCGGTGCAGAGCTGCCGGTGGTGTACCGTTGGGCCTATGATTACGGCGTTCCCGGCGCGCCCGACGACTTCATCCCACAGAACACGCCGAGTTCGGGTGCCGCCGCGAGCGGGCAGGAGGCCCATCAGACGTGAATTTCTTTCGGGAATTGATGCAGAAACCCTGGCTCGACGCGGGTGGGGAGACCGATCCCGCGCCGGGCAACGATATCGCCGTGGTGCCCAAGGCAACCCTCGGGCTCCGCATCATCATGTTGGTGGCGACGGTCCTGTTCTCCCTCTTCATCATTTCCTACAGCGACCGTATGGTGTTTTCCGACTGGAAAGCCATGCCGGAGCCCTGGCTGCTCTGGCCCAATACCCTTATGCTGGTTTTCGGCAGCGCGGCCCTGCATTGGGCGACGGTTTCGGCCCGTCGCGGGCGCGCCGATGATGCCAGGATAGGCCTCTTGACCGGTGGCGGGTTCTCCCTTGCCTTCCTGTTCGGCCAGGTTTTGGTTTGGCAGGAATTGATCGGGCTGGGCTATTTCGCCGCTTCTAATGCCGCCAATGCCTTTTTCTACGTGCTGACCGCGCTTCACGGGTTGCACGTGTTGGGGGGCTTGTTTGCCCTGGGCCGGGCCCTCGTCAAGATGTATCGCGGTACCGCTCTGGAGGATATGAGGCAAAGCATCGATTTGTGTGCCATCTATTGGCACTTCCTTTTCGTCGTCTGGCTGGTCCTGTTCGGGCTGCTGTTGTTTACGTAACGAGGACAAAAAACAAATGTCTGAAGCCACTGTGACAGATTCGGGAACTCCCCAGCCCCGGCCCTCCGGCCTAGAAGGGTTCGTAGCCGATTGGTCTTCGGATCAGAGGACGTTCAAGGGCGTCCCCTGGGGCAAGGCCATGATGTGGATCTTCCTCCTATCGGACACATTCATTTTCAGTTGCTTCCTGCTGTCCTATATGACGGTGCGGATGTCGACGACGGTGCCCTGGCCCAACCCGAGCGAAGTCTTTGCGTTGAGCTTCGGGGGCGATCCGATACCGCTGATCCTGATCGCCATCATGACCTTCATCCTCATTACCAGCAGTGGCACGATGGCCTTGGCCGTCAATTACGGATACCGAAAGGACCGGACCAAGACGGCGGTTCTCCTGGTCGTTACGGCCCTGTTCGGGGCCACGTTCGTGGGCATGCAGGCCTTTGAGTGGACCAAATTGATCGTCGACGAAGGCGTGCGCCCTTGGGGCAACCCGATGGGGGCGGCACAATTCGGTTCGACCTTCTTCATGATCACGGGGTTCCACGGGTTCCACGTTTCGGTCGGCGTGGTGTTTCTGCTGATCGTGGCGCGCAAGGTCATAAGGGGCGAATACGATCGCGGCGAAAAGGGTTTCTTCACCAGCCGTAGGGGCAGCTACGAACACGTCGAGACCATGGGCCTGTATTGGCATTTCGTCGATTTGGTCTGGGTCTTCATCTTCGCGTTTTTCTATCTTTGGTAGGACGATCACATGGCACAGGAAAGCGAACACGTTGAGGGCCAGCAACATCCGCTTGGCGTTTATTTCAAGATCTGGGGATGGCTGTTCGTCCTCAGCACGGCGTCGTACATGGTCGACTATTTCCACGTCCAGGGCATGCTGCGTTGGACCCTTATCCTCATTTTCATGGTGGCCAAGGCGGGGCTGATCGTCGCCGTCTTCATGCACATGATGTGGGAGCGCCTGGCATTGATTTACGCCATCCTTGCGCCGCCCGCCGCGGTGCTTTTGTTCACCGCGCTGATGACCTCGGAATCGGGTTACACGTTCCTGACGCGGACCATTTTCTTCGCGCCCTGACCCGCGGCCGTCTCACGATTCTCGTGCTTCCACAAAAAAAGGAACCGTAGCTCGCTACGGTTCTTTTTTTATGGCCGACCCGCCGCAAGCCGCAATGTGTTTGCCTAAATGAAAGTTGGCTGGGGGACCTGGATTCGAACCAGGACTAAGCGGGTCAGAGCCGCTCGTTCTACCGTTAAACTATCCCCCACCCGGGGTGGTGCGGGGCGCGCCCGCAATCAGCTTTGTAACATATTTTTCCTAAGGATCCGTTGCAAGAGCAAGCTTCGCATGCCTATCGGCATGGACGGGGTTCCGGCTCGGGAGATGACTTACCGCTTCGCCGAAGCGCCAAGTTTCAGTAACATCTTTGTCATGAAGACCGATCAATCCAAAGCGCTCGGCCGGCCTCGGCAGCAACTGGCGCAGGGTAGGCACCATCCGCAACGGCCAAGCCACCGCGCCAAACGCGGGGCGATGCCCGCTTTCGCGGCTCTTGATCTCGGAACCAACAATTGCCGCCTTTTGGTGGCGGAACGCGAGGAACCGGGATTTCGCGTGGTCGATGCGTTTTCCCGCATCGTCCGCCTGGGAGAGGGATTGGAGAGGACCGGCCGCCTCGGCGAGGCGGCCATGAATCGCACCATCAGCGCGCTCAGGGTTTGCGCCTCAAAAATGGCGCGCAAAAACGTGATCAAGGCGCGGAGCGTTGCCACCGAGGCCTGCCGCAGGGCCGCCAATTGCAAGGAGTTTCTCGACCGCATCGACAGGCAAACCGGCATCCAGCTCGAAATCATCACCACCGAAGAGGAAGCCCGTCTCGCGCTTTCGGGATGCGTGCCATTGTTGGTGGAAGGATACCGCTACGGCATCGTCTTCGATATCGGGGGCGGATCGACCGAAATCATGTGGGTGGAGACGCCAGGTGACGGCAGTGTTGCCGTCATAGAGACTCTGTCGCTTCCCATAGGCGTGGTCAATCTCTCGGAAATCCAAGGCGGCGGCGAGATCAACGAGGACCAGTTCGAAACCATCGTGCGCGTGATCGCCGCGGAATTCATGGCTTTCGAGAGGCGCAATGACATCGCTGGTCACATAGAGAAAGGAGAGGTCCAGATGCTCGGGACCTCGGGGACGGTAACCACCCTGGCGGGGATTCACCTTGGTCTCCCGGTCTACGACCGTTCCGTGGTGGACGGGTCGTTCTTGGAATTCGGCGATGTCGCTGCCGTCACGCGGCACCTGATGCAGCTTGATTGCCAAGGGCGCAGCGAGGAGCCGTGCGTCGGCGTCGCCCGCGCCGACCTCGTCGTTTCCGGCTGTGCCATTCTCGAGGCGATCTGTCGAACCTGGCGCGTGGGCCGGCTTAGGGTCGCAGATCGCGGCGTGCGCGAAGGGATACTGCTTGGCCTGATGGAGCTCGAGGCGCGGCCGGGCGTGGACGGAGCCTAGCAGATGCCCCGAACCAGTGGCACCAGGCCTGGGGGAAAGAAGCGGCCCTCGGGCAGGGGCGGCGCAGATGGCCGATCGAAAAGACTGCGTTCAGCCAAGGGCCGCCGCATATCTTCGACCCGGTGGCTCACCCGGCAACTGCGCGACCCCTATGTCGCCGCGGCCCAGAGACGGGGATATCGCTCCAGAGCGGCCTTCAAGCTGATCGAACTGGACGACCGATTCCAGTTTCTGAAGCCGGGCGGGGTGGTGGTTGATCTTGGGGCGGCACCCGGCGGCTGGTCACAGGTCGCGGCTGACCGCGTCAAGGCCGGCCGCCCCGGCGGTGGTCGCGTCTTCGCCGTCGATCTGTCGGAAATGGATGCCGTGGCCGGCGTCGCCAATCTGACGATGGATTTCCTGTGCGCCGACGCTGCCGATCGCATAAGGGATGTCGTGGCCGGCACAGCGGATGTCGTATTGAGCGACATGGCGGCGCCGGCGACGGGCCATGCGGGCACCGATCACCTCAGGATCATGGGATTATTGGAGGCGGCCTATGCCTTTGCGCGGGAAATCCTGAAACCAGGGGGCGCCTTCATCGGCAAGGTTCTGCGGGGAGGGACGGAAAAGGATCTTCTTGTTGCCCTGAAACGCGATTTCCGCTCGGTCCGGCACGTCAAACCGCCCGCCAGCCGCAAGGAGTCCGCCGAGATCTATGTCGTTGCAATGGGATTTCGCGGCCGTGAGGATTCCCACCCCGCGGCCTAAAGCCTGACCAGATCGCCGAGATGTTCGCCCAGGTCGTGAACCGCGACCTGCGTCAGGTCCTTGCCGATTTCGCCGGCAAGCTTTTCCTTCACCTGGGGTTTCAGCGCTTGGCGCAAATCGCCCAAGACCCGCGGCGGGGCGACGAGAACGACACGGTCGAACCGATTTTCAAGGGCTGCAGAATTGACGATCTCGGCCATGCTCTTGGCGAACTGCTCCTTCTCGAACCGGTGCCAGTCGACCGGCGGCACCATGGCGTGTCGTCCCCGGCCGCCCGAATCGTATGTCCGCCCGGGCCGATCCGCACCGAGGTCGCGCGTTGGCGTACGGGCATCCTCGTCCTCGGAATTGGAAATCTCATTCAGCCCCGTCCCCTTACCCCGATTGACGAGGACACGCCCTCGGGCCCCGTCACAGATGACGATCCAAGTCGTGGGTTTGACTGCGCGCATTACGGCTCCCCCTTTGTCATGACACCCCTAATATGGGCATTTCTCGTCGTTTTTCAGCCACAAAAAAGGGCCCTTCTCGTCCAAGGTTCAATCCGCTTGGCAAGGGCATGCTTATGTGTATGATAGCGCGCCAACCCCAAGGCTGAGGTCGGCATGGATATCCGGGAAGCTTTGACATTCGACGACGTGTTGCTGGAGCCAGCTGCGTCGAAGGTGCTGCCGAAGCAAGTCGAAACCAAGACCAGACTCACGCCCTCCATAGAACTCAACATTCCTCTCGTGTCCTCGGCCATGGACACCGTCACCGAAAGCGACATGGCCATCGCCCTGGCTCAGGCCGGCGGATTAGGGGTGATCCACAAGAACATGGAAATTCTTGCACAGTCCAACGAGGTGCGGGCGGTCAAGAAATTCGAATCTGGAATGGTGGTCAATCCCGTTACCATCGGGCCCGACGCGACACTGGGCGATGCGCTCGGCCTGATGGCTGCCCATCATATATCCGGTATTCCGGTGGTCGAGGGCAACGGCGACGGCCGGAGCCCGGGCAAGCTTGTCGGCGTGTTGACCAATCGCGACGTTCGGTTCGCCACCGACGTCGACACGCCGGTGGCGCAGCTGATGACCAAAGACGCTCTGGTGACGGTGCGTGAAGGCGTCGACATGGAGGAAGCCAAAAGGCTTTTGCATCAGCATCGGATCGAAAAACTCCTGGTGGTCGATGAAGACTATCGCTGTATCGGGCTGATCACGGTCAAGGATATCGAAAAGGCCCAGTTGCATCCCAATGCCTGCAAGGACGAAAAGGGCCGGCTGCGGGTGGCCGCCGCCACCGGCGTCGGCGCCCCGGGTATCGCCCGCGCCGAAGCGTTGATCGATGCGGAGGTGGACGTCGTCGTGGTCGACACCGCGCACGGACATTCCCAAGGCGTGATCGACACGGTCAAGCAGGTGAAGAAGCTCTCCAATCGCGCCCAGGTGATCGGTGGAAACATCGCCACCGCGGCGGCGGCCAAGGCGTTGATCGATGCCGGGGTGGACGCGGTGAAGGTGGGCATCGGTCCCGGCTCCATCTGCACCACGCGTATCGTCGCGGGGGTCGGGATGCCGCAGCTGACGGCGATCCTCGACGTGGTCGGCGAATGCCGCAAAAGCGGCGTTCCGGTCATCGCCGATGGCGGCATCAAGTTCTCCGGCGACCTCGCCAAGGCGATCGCGGCGGGGGCCGATTGCGCTATGGTCGGGTCCCTGTTGGCGGGTACCGACGAGAGCCCGGGTGAAGTCTATCTGTATCAGGGCAGGTCCTATAAATCGTACCGCGGCATGGGTTCGGTGGGTGCGATGGCCCGAGGCTCGGCGGACCGCTATTTTCAGGAAGAAGTCTCCGACACCCTGAAACTGGTTCCCGAGGGGGTGGAAGGCCGGGTTCCCTACAAGGGGCCAGCTGCAACCGTCATACACCAACTGATCGGCGGCCTGGCCGCGGCCATGGGATACACCGGAAACGGCACCGTCGCCGAGATGCAGAAGAACTGCAAGTTTGTGCGTATTACGGGTTCGGGCCTGCGGGAAAGTCACGTCCACGACATCGATATCACTCGAGAAACACCGAATTACAGGGGCAAGGACTGAACGCCTGATGACCGAGTCCCGCCAGTCGGTTTTGATCTTGGATTTCGGCTCCCAGGTAACCCAGCTTATCGCAAGACGCGTGCGGGAAGCCGGCGTCTATTGCGAGATTGCGCCATTCAATGACGCCGAACGGGCGATTGCCGCGCTTCGGCCTGCGGCCATCATCCTCTCGGGCGGTCCGGCTTCGGTTACCGCTGGCGCGGCGCCCAGCGCGCCGCGCGAGGTGTTCTCCTTGGGGGTGCCCGTCCTGGGTATCTGCTATGGCCAGCAAACCATGGTCGACCAGCTTGGAGGACGGGTCGAAAACGCCGAACACAGGGAGTTCGGGCGGGCTTTCATCGAGGTTGTATCGTCGCCGCCCCTTTTCGAGGGGGTATGGGCCGAAGGCGGCCGCGAACAGGTTTGGATGAGTCACGGCGACCGGGTAATCGACATTCCGAAGGGCTTTGAGGTCATCGCCCGGACCGACGGCGCGCCGTTCGCCGCCATCGCAGACGTCAAGCGCAAGTTTTACGGGCTGCAGTTTCACCCGGAAGTGGTCCATACCCCCGACGGCGCAAAACTGATAGCAAACTTCCTTTTCCGCATTGCCGGCTTGAAAGGCGACTGGACAATGAGCGCGTTCCGCACCCGCTCGGTTGCGGCGATTCGCGAACAGGTGGGCGATGGACGGGTGATATGCGGCGTGTCCGGCGGGGTCGATTCCTCGGTGGCGGCGGTGTTGATTCATGAGGCCATTGGCGACCAGATCGTCTGTGTCTTCGTCGATACCGGGCTCTTGCGCGAAGGCGAGGCGGAGGACGTCGTCTCGGTGTTCCGGGACAACTACAACATTCCCCTGATTCATAAGGATGCCGCCGATCTTTTTCTTTCGAAGCTTGCCGGCGTGACCGATCCCGAGACCAAGCGCAAGGTCATCGGCGGTACTTTCATCGATGTCTTCGAGGAGGAGGCGAGGAACGCCGGTGGCGCGGATTTCCTGGCCCAAGGGACCTTGTATCCCGACGTCATCGAATCTGTTTCCGTGTCCGGCGGGCCTAGTGCCACCATCAAGTCACACCATAATGTTGGGGGGTTGCCGGAGCGGATGGCCTTGGACCTGGTGGAGCCCTTGCGCGAATTGTTCAAGGACGAGGTGCGGGCGCTGGGCCGTGAACTCGGACTGCCAGAGACCATGGTCGGCCGCCATCCCTTCCCGGGGCCGGGACTCGCCATCCGCGTTCCCGGTGAGATCACCGCCGACAAACTCGATGTTTTGCGCAAGGCGGATTCCATTTACCTGGCGGAGATCCGCGCCGCCGGGCTTTACGACGCTATTTGGCAGGCGTTCGCCGTGCTGCTGCCGGTGCGTACCGTCGGTGTGATGGGCGACGAACGGTCTTATGAATTTGCGTTGGCGTTGCGTGCGGTGACGTCCACCGATGGCATGACGGCCGACTATTACCCCTTTGACCACGATTTCCTTGGCCGCGTCGCCAATCGGATCATCAATGAAGTGCGGGGTGTCAATCGGGTTGTCTATGACGTAACCTCCAAGCCCCCCGGAACCATCGAATGGGAATAGGTTCTGTTGCCTAGGCCCCAGAAAGGGACGAGACCATGACCGACCAAGTTCAAGCATCCCATATCCTTCTCATGTATGAGGGATCGGCGCGCTCGACCGCGACCCGCAGCAAGGAAGAGGCGTTGGCCGAAATCGAGGCATTGGCCAGCGAACTCGCCGAAGGCGGGGATTTCGAGCGACTGGCGGCGGAACATTCCGATTGCCCGTCGGGGCAGCGTGGCGGCGACCTCGGCACCTTCGGCCGGGGCCAGATGGTCGGCCCATTCGAGGATGCGGCGTTCTCTTTGGAGATCGGCCAAACCTCAGGCGTGATCGAGACCGATTTCGGCTATCACTTGATCCAACGTACCGGATAACGCCCAAGAGGCGCCGGGCCGCGGCGGTGGCGGGACCGGTGCCTCCTATCGTTCTCGCTCTCCGGGGCAGGCCGCCTTTTCTGGGTCAGATGTCCCCTTCAAGAGAACCGTGCGCCGTCACTCGCAAGGCTCGCTTTTCGACCGGGATCTGGCGTCCGGCGAGGGCGCTTCGGCCCGATTGCATGCGCCGGGTGGGGCGGGTATGGTAGCGCCGCAAAAAGCGAGGCAAGCGTGCCCATGGACAATTTTATTGAAGAAGTCGACGAGGAACTAAAACGCGAACGCTACCAGGAGCTCTGGCGGAAGTATGGCAGGCTCGTCGTCGGCGCCGCACTTTTGGTCTTGATTGTCGTCGCGGGGAGTGTCGGATGGCGGCAGTATCAGGCGAACCAGCGCATCGAGGCCGGTTTGCGCTACGTCAGCGCCATCGAGCTCGTTACCGCCGGCAAGACCCAGGAAGCCCTGGCCGCGTTTAAGGCCCTGGGCCGGGAAGGCGCCGCAGGCTACAGCGATCTCGCGCGTTTCCAGGAGGCGGCTGTGTTGGCGCGCCAGGGCAACGAGGCCGCTGCTGCGGAAGTCTACGATGCCCTTGCCAAAGACGACGGCGTCGACCCCTTGTTTCGCAATCTCGCGCTTTTGCTCTACGCCCTTAATGCCGCCGACCGCGCGGATCCCAAGGCCCTTGCCGAACGCGTCAAACCCCTTACCGAGGCGGGCAACCCATGGCGCTTTTCCGCGCTTGAAATCACGGCGTTGCTGCATCGCCGGCGGGGCGATGTTGCCGCAGCCAAGGCTATCTACCAAAAACTTGCCGATGACGAGACTGCGCCTCCCAAGCTGCGGGTGCGGGCGGCGGAATATCTCGCGGTCCTAGGGACCTAGGTCGGGAGTCGGCAATGCGGCACCGTTCCCTGCGTCTGTCGGTCGTTTGTCCGGTGCTCGCCGCCGTGTCGCTCGGTGCCTGCACGTTTGGCCAGGCGAAAGACCCGCCTCTCCGCGGTGAACGTTTGGCGGTAATGGTGCAAGGATCGAACCTCAGGGTCGACAATGAGGCGGCGACGCGGGAAATTGCCATCGCCCCGCCCGTTGCCAATGCCGCCTGGCCGCAGCTGGCCGGATCTGCCACCCATGCCGTGTACCACGTGTCATTGGCCCCGGCGCCCAGGCAGGCGTTCAGGGTCAGTGCCGGCCGCGGTTCGACCGACTACCGGCGTCTGCTGGCGCAACCGGTGATCGACGAGGCGGGGCGCTTGTTCGTTCTCGACGCCCTGGCCCGTATCTATGTGTTCGATGCGGCGAGCGGCAGGCGGCTATGGGCGCGAGATCTGAGGCCGAGGGAGGAGCAGGACGGGACCTTGGGCGGGGGACTGGCCGCTTTCGGCGGCCGCGTGTACGTGACCACCGGGTTTGCCCAGGTGTTGGCATTGGACGCAGGGGACGGGCGGGTTCTCTGGCGCCGGCAGGTTTCGGCGCCGGTTCGGTCGGCGCCCACCGTCGCCGACGGGCGGGTCTTCGCCGTTTCCACCGACAACAGAACCCATGCCCTCGAGGCCGAGACGGGAAATCCGCTTTGGACCCATCGCGGTGCGGTTGAACAGGCTGCGCTTTTGGGAAGCGCCTCCCCCGCCTATGAGAGCGGGACGCTGGTGGTCGCCTATTCCTCGGGGGAATTGTTCGGCTTGAGGGCCGATAACGGCCGTGAATCTTGGTCGGACTTTCTTTCCCAGCGCCGACGGACCAGTGGCATCAGTACCATTGCCGATATTCGTGCCTCTCCGGTCATTGACAGGGGGCGGGTTATCGCCGTCAGCAACGCCGGCGTCATGGTTGCCCTATCCCTTGCCTCGGGGACGAGAGTCTGGCAGCAGGCGATCGGCGCCACCGAGACCCCATGGGTGGCCGGAGATTTCATCTATCTGGTCAGCAATGATAACGTTCTCCTATGCGTGAGCCGTCGAGACGGCCGTATCGTATGGGGCCGGTCCCTCCGTCGCTACGAGGACGAAAAAGCGCGGCGGGACTGGATCACATGGTCTGGCCCGGTATTGGCTGGGGACCGCTTGATCCTTGCCGGGACCAATAAAACCGTGCTCGCCGTCTCGCCCTACACCGGCGACCTGCTGGGGCAGATCAAGGTCGACGATGGCGTCGAAGTCGCTCCGATCGTTGCCCGCGACACCCTTTACCTGCTGACCCGCGACTCCGACCTGATCGCCTGGCGTTGACCCATGGCCGCGACGGTGGCGATTATCGGTCGTCCCAATGTGGGCAAGTCCACCCTGTTTAATCGCCTGGTGGGCAAACGTTTGGCGATCGTCGAGCCAAGTCCGGGCGTCACCCGGGACTGGCAGGAAGGTACCGGCCGCCTCGGACATCTTGAGTTCCGACTCCTCGATACGCCGGGCCTGGAAGAGGCGCGTGCCGGCACGGTGGAGGCCGCCATGCGGCAGCAGGCGGAAGGCGCGCTGGAACAGGCCGATGTCGCACTCTTGGTGTTCGACGCGCGCGCCGGCATCACCCCTCTCGACCGGCATTTCGCGGATTGGCTCAGGGAAACCGGAACACCGGTCATCCTCATCGCCAACAAATGCGAGTCATCCGAGGCAAGGTCGGGCGCCTTTGAGGGGTTCGCCCTGGGCCTGGGTGATCCGCTGATGGTTTCGGCGGAACACGGGAGCGGTATGGAAGGGCTCGCCGAGGCTCTGGGTGAGGCGCTCCAGCCGTTCGAAGAGCCCGGCGAAGAGGTGCAAGGCGAAGGTCCTATCGGCGAATGGGAGCAGGAAGAAAGCGAAACGGGCCCCCTGCGGTTGGCCATAGTCGGGCGGCCCAATGTCGGCAAATCGACCCTGGTCAACGGCTTGATCGGGGCCGAACGGATGGTGACGGGGCCCGAGCCCGGCATCACGCGCGATGCCGTGCCCGTGGACTGGGATTACGATGGGCGTCCGGTCCGCCTGGTGGACACCGCGGGGTTGCGCCGGCGCGCCCATGTCACGGCCAGGCTGGAACGGCTTTCGGTCGCCGAGACCGAACGCGCGATCCGTCTCGCCGAAGTGGTGGTCCTGGTCATCGATGCGACGGTGATGTTGGAACGTCAGGACCTCGCCATCGCGCGGCAAGTGGTCGAGGAAGGCCGGGCCCTGGTGATCGCGGCCAACAAATGGGACCTCGTCGCCGACCCCGACCGGGCCCTCGGCAAATTGCGTGACCGGCTGGAGACATCACTGCCGCAAATCAAGGGGGTCGCCACCGTCACCGTTTCGGCGTTGACCGGACGGAACCTGGACCGGTTGATGTCTGCCGTTTTCCGGACCTACGACACCTGGAACCGGCGGATCGCCACGGGGACTCTCAACCGGTGGCTGGAGGAACTCGTCCAGCGTCACCCGCCGCCGGCCGTAAGCGGGCGGCGCGTGCGCCTCCGTTACATCACCCAGGCCAAGGCCAGGCCACCGACATTCGTCCTGTTCGCGAGCCGGCCGAAAATGGTCCCCGCCGGCTATCTGCGCTATCTCGAAAACGGCCTAAGAGACTCCTTCGGGCTTGAGGGTGTGCCACTCCGCCTGATCCCTCGCGGCGGAAAAAACCCCTATGCGTCGGGCGGCTAAAGCGGTCCGCTAACGAACGGCGAGAACCTCGCGCGCATTGATGACGTCCCCGTTGCGGGTGCAGCTCTCTTCGACCAGGGGAACGAATGCCTGCGCGATCTCTTCGGCGCTCGGCAAGGTATCGGGATCCTCTCCGGGAAAGGCCTCGGCACGCATGGCGGTGCGGGTTCCCCCGGGATTGATCAGATTGACCCGGATGTCCGTGTTCTCGAGTTCCGCTGCCCAGGTCTTGGCCATGATCTCGAGAGCCCCCTTGCTGACCGCATAGGCGCCCCAATAGGGGTGGCGCCCGTCCCCCGCCCCGGAGGTGACGAACACCGCCCGCCCCGCGGTCGAGAGCCGCAGCAGCGGATCGAATGCCCGGATGAGGCGCCAATTGGCGGTGAGGTTGACGGCCATCACCTGGTCCCACTGGGATGGCTCGATATGGTGCATAGGCGTGAGAGAGCCGAGGATTCCGGCATTCCCGACCAGAATGTCGAGGCGGGCGAAGCGTTCGTGGACGGCCAGCGCCATGCGGTCGATAAGGTCGAAATCGGTGAGATCGGCGGGAAAAAGGGTGGCGGATCCGCCCGCGGCGCGGATGGCGTCGTCCACGTCCTCGAGCCCGCCTTGGGTCCGGCCGACGAGGATGACGTGGGCGCCTTCCGCGGCAAAAGTCTTGGCGACCGCCGCGCCGATGCCGCGCGATGCCCCGGTGATCAGCGCTATGCGCCCTTCCAGACGTCCCGGGGGAGCGTTCATCGTTTCCCGGCAACCTCCGTCAAGAATGAAAGTTGCGCCGCGTGGGAGCCGTCTTCCTGGTCGGTCAGCCGGATGGGATAGTCGCCGGAAAAACAGGCGTCGCAGTATTGCGGGCAGGCGTCGTTCCGACCGGTTTCGCCGACGGCCCTATAAAGCCCGTCCATGGAGAGAAAGGCGAGGGTGTCGACGCCAATTTCCTTGCGCATGGCCTCGATGTCCATATTGGCGGCCATCAGTTCCGAGCGTTGCGGCGTGTCGACGCCGTAATAACAAGGATTGGTGGTCGGCGGGCTGGCGATGCGCATATGCACCTCCTTGGCGCCCGCCGCTCGCATCATCTCGACGATTTTGACCGAGGTGGTGCCGCGAACGATGCTGTCGTCCACCAGGATCACGCGCTTGCCTTCGACATGGGCGCGATTGGCATTGTGCTTGAGCTTCACCCCCAAATGCCGGATCTGGTCGGACGGCTCGATGAAGGTGCGGCCGACGTAATGATTGCGGATGATGCCGAGTTCGAACGGCACACCGGCTTCATGAGCGTAGCCGATGGCTCCGGGTACGCCGGAATCTGGAATCGGGATCACCATGTCCGCATCGACGTGGCTTTCGCGCGCCAGTTCGGCACCGATCCGTTTGCGTGTCTCGTAAATGCTGCGGTGGTCGGAGACGCTGTCCGGTCGAGAGAAGTACACGAATTCGAATATGCAAAGACGTCGGGGCTGCGGCGGGAAGGGATGGAGGCTGAGCACGCCGTCGGCACTGATCACCACCATTTCCCCGGGCTCGACATCGCGCACCAAATCCGCGCCGATGATGTCCAAGGCACAGGTTTCCGATGCGAGAATGTAAGCCGAATCGAGTTTGCCCAGAACGAGCGGCCGTACGCCAAGGGGGTCGCGGACGCCGATCAGCGTGTCCTGGGTCATCGCCACCAGGGAATAGGCCCCCTCCACCTGCTTCAGCGCATCGATGAAACGGTCGACCACGGTGATGTAGCTGGAAGTGGCGATCAGGTGGATGATCACTTCGGTATCCGTCGTGGACTGGAACAGGCTGCCGCGCTTGACCAATTCGCGTCGCAGCGTCACGGCGTTCGTCAGGTTGCCATTGTGGCCAATGGCGAAGCCGCCGAATTCGAAATCCGCGAACAGGGGCTGAATATTGCGTTCGACCGTTTCCCCTGCGGTGGAGTAGCGATTGTGACCGATCGCCATGGCACCCGCGAGACCGGCGATGGCTTCTTCGCTGGAAAAGTTGTCGGCAACGTGGCCTAGGCCCCGGCGGGAATGAAAATGGCTGCCGTCGTAGGTGACCATTCCCGCAGCTTCCTGGCCGCGGTGTTGCAGGGCGTGCAGGCCGAGCGCGGTCAGCGCGGCGGCGTCGTCATGGCCGAAAACCCCGAACACGCCGCAATGGTCGTGAAAGGCGTCGCCTTCGAAGGGGTCGATGATGATGGCTTTGCTCATGGGCGGTTCGATACTCCTATCTCAGCCTTCAATTACCCTGACTGACGCCTTCCATCAAGCGGTCCATGCCCCTACGGTCGGTTTCCGGATAGCCGGGCCGCGTTTTGTCCGAGGTGCTGGTGGTGCCGGAAGCCGGCGCCTGAGCGCGCGGCGCAGGCTTGACCAGGGTCGGCAGCTTGTCTCGCCACTGCTTGGGCAGGATTGACGCCACGGCGGCGGTCGCCGCCGCCGTCAGCGGCATGGTTCGTGCGTTGGCGAACCAACGGGGCTGCTCTGCCGCGCCGGCAACGAAGTAGCTGGCGAAGATATAGAGGACCATGACGATCAACACGCCCCGGACCAGCCCGAATACGAATCCCAGGGTGCGGTCCAGTGGTCCGATGCCAATGCTGTGAACCAACTTCGAGACGAAATGGGCGGCGATGGAGAATAAGATCAGACTGCCGATGAAGAGAACGCCTATGGTGATCGGCACCGTCGCCCCGGGCCAGTCGATCAAGCCCTTGATGACGGGCAACGTCGCGGCGTAGCCGAAAATCGTCACCACGAGAGCCCCGACCCAACTCGCGATCGACAGCACCTCCTTGACGAATCCCTGGAACAGCGCCAACAGACCCGAGACGAGAATCACGCCGATCACGACGATATCGGTGATGATGTCCGGTGACATGGCGTCGGTTTACCTAAATCCTGCCGCCCCGGCCACTGTTCTCGCGACCGAAGCGGCCCATGCGCTCGACCCCGCGCTCGCGGCCGTGTTGCGGGCTGGCGCCGAAAAGGGCAAGCAATTCCCCGATGGCCTTGATTTCGGTGATTTCGAAATGTTCTTCCTCGAGCCTCGAACCCCCATCCTTGCCGGGCGGCACCACGGCCCGCCGGAATCCGAGCTTCCGGGCCTCTCGAATGCGTCCCTCCCGACCGCTGACCGGCCGGACCTCCCCCGACAGGGCGACCTCGCCGAAGAAAAGGGTGGCCTCGGGCGCGGGGCGATCACTGAGCGCGGACACCAGCGCGGCGGCCACGGCAAGGTCGGCTGCCGGCTCGGAGATCCGTAACCCGCCGGCGACGCTGAGATAGATGTCCTGACCGGAAAGATTGAGGCCACAACGCGCATCCAATACCGCGACGACCATGGCCAGGCGGGCGGAATCCCACCCGACCACGGCGCGCCGCGGCGCGGCCAGGGAGGAGGCGGCAACCAGGGCCTGAATCTCCACCAGGACCGGCCGGGTGCCTTCGATCCCCGCAAACACCGCGGCGCCCGGCACCGGCCCGCCGCCGGGGCCGGCGGCATCGGCGCCAAGACCGAGAAACATCGCCGAGGGGTTTTTGACTTCGCCGAGGCCGCCGTCCGTCATCTCGAAAACGCCGATTTCATCAGTTGGGCCGAACCGGTTCTTAACCGCCCGCAATATGCGGAACTGCTGCCCGCGTTCGCCCTCGAAATAGAGCACGGTATCGACCATGTGTTCGAGCACCCGGGGGCCGGCGATTTGCCCCTCCTTGGTGACGTGGCCGACCAGGATCACGGCAAGGGCGGCGCGCTTGGCGAAGGCGATCAATGCCTGGGCGGCGCCGCGAACCTGAGTGACCGAACCGGGGGCAGAGTCGAGTTCGTTCAGGTACATGGTCTGAATCGAGTCGATGACCAGCAAGGCCGGACGTTGGTCCGGCGGCAAAGCCTCCAGGGTTGCGATCACGTCGTTCACCGAAGTTGCCGCCGCCAGGGCCACGTTCGCCTCGCCAAGGCCCGTGCGCGCGGCCCGCATACGCAGCTGATCCGTCGCCTCTTCACCGGAGACGTAGACCGCATCCCGCGGATCCTCGGTACCCGCCTTCGACAGCGCGGCGCTTACCTGCAGCAGGAGCGTCGATTTGCCGATGCCGGGGTCGCCGGCCACCAAAACGGCCGACCCGGGGACCAGGCCGCCACCGAGCACCCGGTCGAACTCTCCGATACCGGTCAAACGCCGGCGGGGAGCCGCGCCTTCGCCCTTGAGGCCCTCGAGATCAAGGCGCGTTCCTGATGACGCCTTTCGCCGGGCAGCCGCCGTTCCCCCGCTCACGACCTCCTCGACAATGGCGTTCCACGCGCCGCATCCCTCGCAGCGCCCGGCCCATTTTCGGTGTTCGGTCCCGCATTCCTGGCAGACGTAGCGCGTTGCGGCCCGGGCCATGCTATCCTCGCGATCGGTTCCGCTTGTCTCGGCGCCGCACCATCTGGGTCATGTCGAGACCTGCATCTCAATGGGGCCTTCGGCCCGGCCGTGAATGAACTGATCGACATACGGGTTTCCGGAATCGTCGATTTCCGAGACCGGCCCCTGCCAGATGATTTTTCCGCCATGGAGCATGGCGATGCGATCGGCGATCTTTCGGGCGCTGGCCAGGTCGTGGGTGATGGACAGGGTCGTCGCACCCAGTTCGCGCACGCATTTGACGATGAGATCGTTGATGACGTCACCCATGATGGGATCGAGTCCGGTGGTGGGTTCGTCGAAGAATATGATCTCCGGTTCGGTGGCGATGGCGCGGGCAAGGGCGACTCGCTTCTTCATGCCGCCGGACAGTTCGGCGGGGTACAGCATGCCGACCTCGGGCCCCAGGCCCACCGCGGCGAGCTTCTGCAGCGCGATCGTGCGCGCCGCGTCGCGATCCACGCCCTGCGCCTGGATCAGCCCAAAGGCGACATTCTCCCAGACGTGCAGGCTGTCGAATAAGGCCGAACCCTGAAACAGCATGCCGAACTTTGTCATAAGCTCTTCACGCTCGGCGCCGTTGAGTTCCGAAACGTCCACACCGTCGATCTCGATCAGGCCGGCGTCGGGCTGCAGGATGCCCAAGATACATTTGATCAGGACCGACTTTCCGGTTCCCGACCCGCCGATGACGACGACGGATTCACCGACCGCGACGTCGAGGTCAACCCCGTCCAGAACCACCTTGGGACCGAACGCCTTGCAGACGCCACGAAGCCGGATTTTCGGGATCTCGGTATTCATCGCGCGAAGAAGAGCTCCGTGATGATGTAGTTCAGGATCAGGATGAGGATCAGCGACGAGACCACCGCGTTGATGGTCGCGGTGCCGACCCCCTGGGCGCCGCCCCGGGAATTGTAACCGTGGTAGCAGCCCATCAGGGAAATCACGAAGCCGAACGCCGCGGCCTTGGTCAGGCCCGAGACGACATCCTTGGTTTCCAGGAATTCGAAGGTCTGGGTCAGGTAATTGGCGGGGTTGAAATCGAGTTTGTTCACGCCGATCAAGAAGCCGCCGAAAACGCCGATGATGTCGGCGACGAGTACGAGGAGGGGCATCATTGTGAGGCCGGCAATCAGGCGGGGCGCGACAAGATATTTGTATGGGTTGGTCGAGAGTGTGGTCAGCGCGTCAATCTGCTCGGTGACCTTCATGGTACCGATCTCCGCCGCCATCGAGGCGCCGATCCGTCCCGCCACCATGAGACCGGCAAGGACCGGGCCGAGCTCCCGGGTCATCGACAGCACCACCACCGTGGCCACCGCGCCCTCCGCGGAGAACCTCGAAAAACCGGAGTAGCTCTGCAACGCCAAGACCATCCCGGTAAAGATCGCCGTCAATCCGACGACCGGGAGGGAGTAATACCCGATGTCGATCATCTGCCGGATCACCAGACGAAAATAGAAGGGTGGCGTTACGCAGTGGAGCAAGGCATTGCCGGTGAATACGGAGAGCCGGCCCACGGCCCCGAGAAAGTTCAGGAACACGCGTCCGACCGACGACAAGACACGGATCAGGAGATGATTTTCGGGGGCCGCGAGGCTCATGACGCGCCGCCCACGTAGTGTCTCTGGAAACGCCCGCCCAGTGCCGAGAGGATTTCGTAGCCGATGGTGCCGGCCTCCCGCGCCAAGGCATCCGCCGTGTGTTCGGGGCCAATGATGTCGACGAAATCACCGGGACGGGTGGCCTCTTCGGGGACGGCGGTAACGTCTACGGTGATGAGATCCATGGAGACGCGCCCTACAACGGGAACCCGGACGCCGCCGACAAAGGCGCTGGCCGAATTGGACAGAGAACGGAGAAAACCATCGGCATAGCCTAGCCCGAGGGTCGCGATGCGCTGCCCGCTCTCCGCCCGGTGGGTGGCACCATAGCCAACGGTCGAAGGGGTGTCAATCATACGGGTTTGCAGGATTTTTCCTTGTAATTTAACGACTTGCGACATGGGGTTGGGGCCCGACGGGATCGGATTCAGGCCGTAGATGGCGGCGCCTGGCCGAACCAGGTCGAAGTGGAATCGCGAGCCGAGAAAGACGCCTGAGGAGTTGGCGAGGCTCGCTTTCATCGCTCCCAGAGGGGCGAGACTGTCCCGGCCCGCCATGAAGCGCGCGCGCTGCTCCTCGTTCAAGGGGTGATTGGGCTCTTCGGCGCAGGCGAGGTGGCTCATCACCGCGGTGACGTCGAGCCCCTCTGTCGCGCCGGAGGTGCCCGCCAGGGCCCGGGCATCCGCTTCACTCAGTCCCAGGCGGTTCATTCCCGTATCCAGGTGTAGGATCGCCGGCAAATCGGTTCCCTCGGCCTGGGCCCGGGCCCTCCACGCCTCGACCTGCCCTAGGTGGTTCAGGACGGGGACGAGCCCGGCGGCCGCCATATCACCGGCACTGTCCGCGTCGACACCATTGAAGACGATGATCGCCGCATCGGAAAGGCAGGCCCGCAAGGCGAGGCCTTCTTCGGGCAGGGCGACGAAGAAGCTGCGGCAGCCGGCCTGCCAAAGGGTGACGGCGACGGGCTCGAGACCGAGCCCGTAGGCATCGGCCTTGACCACCGCGCCGCATTCCGCCCGCGGGCCGGAGCGGTCGGAAAGCAGCCGGTAATTTACGGCGATGGCATCGAGGTCGATGGTCAGGACACCACCCGACCCGCTCACGTGATCGCTGCCGAGCCTAGAACGGGACATCCTGGTCGGGAATCTGATCGTCCCGTGCGTGATCCGAAAACCGTGTCAACTCGCCCTCGAAGACCAGCTTGATCGTCCCCGTCGGGCCATGGCGCTGCTTGCCGATGATCACCTCGGCGAGATTGTGGACCTCTTCCATCCTCGCCTGCCATTTCTCGTACGCTTCGGTGCCGTGCTCCTCCGGTTCCAGGCGCGAGAGGTAATATTCGGGTCGATAGATGAATGCGACCACATCGGCGTCCTGTTCGATGGAGCCCGATTCCCGGAGATCGGCCAATTGCGGGCGCTTGTCCTCGCGCTGTTCGACCGCGCGGGACAGCTGCGACAGCGCCAGCACGGGGACATCGAGCTCCTTGGCCAGCGCCTTGAGGCCGCGGGTGATATCGGAGATTTCCTGCACCCGGTTGTCGCTGGCCCGTGTGGAGGAGGGGCGCAGCAGCTGCAGGTAGTCGACCACCACAAGGCCCAGGGATTGTTGGCGTTTCAGGCGCCGTGCGCGGGTCCTGAGCTGCGCCACCGAAAGCGCGGGCGTGTCGTCGATGAAGAAGGGGATCTTGGCCAGAACCTGATTGGCCTCCACCACCTTCTGGAAATCGGCGTTGGAAAGATCGCCCTTGCGCACCTTATCGGAGCTAACCCCTGCCGCCTCCGAGAGGATCCGCGTTGCCAGCTGCTCGGCCGACATTTCCAACGAGAAGAAGCCCACCACGGCGCCGTCGGTTACCGTGACGTGTCCTTGGTCATCGTTTTCCCGGCGGCAGACGCGGGCCGCATGGTAGGCGATATTGGTCGCCAGCGCCGTCTTGCCCATGGAGGGACGGCCGGCCAGGATCACCAGATCCGAGCGTTGCAAGCCGCCCAGGAGCCTGTCCAGATCGCTGAACCCGGTGGCCACGCCGGTGAGCTGACCCTCCCGCTTGTATGCGGCCTCGGCGATCTCTATGGCGCTGGTGAGCACGTCGGTGAAGGAGCGAAACCCGCCTTCGTATTCGCCGGTGGTGGCGAGGTCGAAAAGCTGCTGCTCGACGGCCTCGATCTGCTGTTGGCCGCTGGACTCGAGATCGGGGTCAAGCGCCTGATCCCGCATTTCCAAGGATAATTCGATGAGTTGCCGCCTGAGGTGAAGGTCGAACACGGTCCGCCCGTAATCGGCGGCGTTGATCACCGTCACCGCCGATGCCGCGAGCCGCGCCAGATACTTGGCTCCGCCGGCGTCGGAGAGGGATTCGTCGGCCTCGAACAACGGTTTGAGGGTGACCGGGTTGGCAATCTGATGCCGTTCGATCAGGGTCGCACAGGCGGCAAAAATACGCCCGTGAACGGGGTCGTAAAAGTGCTCCGGCTTGAGGAATTCCGAGACCCGGTTATAGGCATCATTATTGATCAGGATGGCGCCGAGCAATGCCTGTTCGGCCTCGAAGTTATGGGGCAGGTTGGCGACCGTATCCGGGCCGTCACCATCTCTCAGCGGGGTAATTTTCGAATCGGGCGTTACATCAACCATGACCGCGAAACTTACAGAAGGCCGTTTCGTGCCCAAAGCGGAAAACGGCCTGGCGGGCCTGGACCCACAGGAAAATAATCCACAGCCTAGTACTAGTGGGGAAAAGCCGCCAAGAAAATTCGCGAAATACGCCCCTCGGCCCTATTGGGCGGCGGCCGATTTGGTGCGGTGGGTCCGTTCCCAGTCGGTGATGTAATCGCGGACCAGAGGCACCGCCTCCTGATCCTTGGTCATCTGTAATTGAAACACGACCTGATATTCATTGCGGAAGGCGTTCTCCGCGCCGGCGAGATAGAATTCCCACATGCGGCAGAACCGCTCGTCGTAAATGTCCTTGATGCGATCACGGTTTTCCATGAAACGCCGCCGCCATTCGCGCAGCGTGTACGCGTAATGGAGCCTTAAGACCTCGATATCGGTCACAAAAAGCATCTGCCGCTCGATATGCGGCATGACTTCGGACAGGGCGGGCGTGTACCCCCCCGGGAAAATGTATTTTTCGATCCAGGGATTGGTGGATCCGGCCTTGTCCGCGCGGCCGATGGTATGAAGCAAGGCGACACCGTCGTCGGTCAGCAGCTCGCGAATTTTCCCGAAATAGGCCGAGTAATGCGGCGTCCCGACATGTTCGAACATTCCAACCGAGACGATACGATCATAAACGCCCTGTTCCAGGCGGTAGTCACGCAGATGGAAGCTGACCTTGTCGGCGAGGCCAGCCCGCTCGGCGCGCAGGCGTGCGGCCTTCAGTTGTTCTTCCGAAAGCGTAATGCCGGTCACCTGGGCGCCGGTTTCGGCGGCAAGATAGAGGGCCAGGCCGCCCCAACCGCAACCGATATCCAACACCCTGAGCCCCGGCCGGTCGAGCAGCAACTTGGCGGCAATATGCCGTTTCTTGTTTTCCTGGGCTTCTTCGAGGGCCTGGTCCGGATGTGCGAAATACGCGCAGGAATATTGGCGATCGGAATCGAGGAACAAATCGTAGAGCGCGTCTGAGAGGTCGTAATGATGCGCAACGTTGGATTTCGCGCGACCCAGGGGGTTGCGTTGGCGCAGGAAGCGGACGATGTTTCGCATCGAGACCAGCGCGGTGATGATGCTGTTGTTCCCGGGGTCCCACACGCTGCGCGTGGCGAGGTCGAGAAAATCATACAGGGTCCCTTGCTCGATGGTCAGGGTGCCGTCCATATAGGCCTCGCCGACATAGAGCGCGGGATTGACGCTGATTTTCAGCTGAGTCAGCTGGTCGTGGACCTTTATCGTGACTTGGGGGCCCGTCCCATCCCCGATCTGGTGCTCTCCGCCCTTGGCGTCAATCAAGGTCAATGACCCGGAACGGACCAGCTTCCTCAACAAACGTGCAAGCAGCATCTCCCCTCCCCCTGTCGGGTCTCCGCGCTAGGGCATCGCGTCAACCTGTCATGTGGCGCGGGACTCCTCTTCACCTGAGTCTGCCCCTGCCTGATCCTCCGCCGCCTCCATGGCGACGTTCGTGGAACCGGCCTCTTCCTCCTCGGTCAGGTCTTCGACCTCACCCGCGATCTTCTCTTCTTCGGCCTCCAAGGCCTCCTCGTAATCGGCCTCGGTCTCCTCTGCGTCAGCGTCGATCAAGGACTTGCCCTGGGCCTGGAGCTCCGCTTCATCTTCGGAGCGGGCGACGTTTGCCGTAATTTCCACCACCACTTCGGGGTGGACGGCGATACGCACGGTATGAAGCCCGATCATCTTTATGGGGGTGTCAAGCTTGACCTGGGTACGGTCGATTTCGGCGCCTTGTTCGTTGAGTGCATTGGCAATGTCGCGGGGACGGACCGAACCGTAGAGTTGGCCGGCGTCGCTTGCTTGGCGGACCAAGACCACCGAACTGCCTTCTATGCCCGTGGCGGCCTTTTCCGCCAAGGACCGCCGTTCCGCGTTGGCGGTTTCCAATTCGGCGCGCCGCGCCTCGAACTGCTCCCGGTTTTGGGCTGTCGCCCTCAACGCCTTGTTTTGCGGCAGCAGGAAATTCCGTGCATAGCCTGCCTTGACGTTGACGATGTCTCCCATCTGACCGAGTTTTTCAATCCGCTCCAACAAGATGACTTCCATAACCTCTTTCCTTTCTCAACCGCGGTCGGGGCGGCCGAAACGCTGTCTCAAACCGGCCCAATAATCCAAAAAACCAAGTCCGGCAACCACCACCACCGCGATCCAGCCCAGCAGCAACAAGAGGAGGTATACGGCAAACAGGATCGCCCTTCTGCCTGGCCATGCCGTCGAAACCGAATGCACCACCGCGAGCCCTACCAGGAAATACGGAACGCAGAGGATGCGCGCGACATTGCCCCCCAAGAAGCTGAGCCACCCCGATCCTAGCAAGGCCACCACTATCGCGGCAACCATCACGCCGGCGAACCAGTGAGGCAAGGCGGTGGTGGTGAGATCGGGAGAGGGTCGTAGAGCCAAGCCGCGGCGTTCGAGGACCCCCTGGGCAAGGGTGCCATTGACGATGGTGAATGCCATCCACCAGGTTGCAACGAGGAACGGAAACAGCGGTTTTGTCGCCGCCAACGCTTGATCGATCGGCGCCCCGTCCTGTCCAGATCGCGGGAAAATCTCGCGGAGCGAGTCGATGTGCTGGGAAATCGCGCGCTCCAGCCCGTCCGGACCCGTAATGAAGATAGCCGTTGCCACGAAGGCGCCCGCGGCATAAAGGGCGATCCAAGTCAACAAAAGTCCCGGCGGGTACCATTCGGTCTGTCCTTCGGCGTTGGGCCGGCTGAGGAGCGCGAACCGCACGATCATCAAGGCTGGCACGCCGTAAATCACGGCGAACAGAAGCATGCCGCTGAGGCCGCCCAGGACCGCTGCGGTAAGGAGCGCGGCCGCTACGGCCAGGGCGCAGGCGGTGAGGCCCAGGCCAAATCCCACGGCGAACAGCGGGAAGGGCGAAAAAAGCGCCAATAACGGACCGAATAACCCCCAAGGCGCCGACAGATAGAGGAGCGCACTCAAAAGCCCTCCGGCTGCCGCGATCGCAAAATCCCGTGTCATGTCTCAGTCCCGGCCGGGCTGGTTGCGCCGGGCCCACGATGTCCGCTAGCTCACCACGAACGGCAGTAACGCCAGGTGCCGGGCCCGTTTGATCGCCTTGGCGAGTTCCCGCTGCTTCTTGTTGGACACGGCAGTGATGCGGCTGGGGACGATTTTGCCGCGCTCGGAGACGAACCGCTGCAAGAGACGGACGTCCTTGTAGTCGATCTTCGGCGCATTGGGGCCGGAAAACGGACACGTCTTGCGGCGCCGGAAAAACGGACGGCGTGCACCGGGGCCTCTCATTGATCTTCTCCCTCTGTCGCTTTTTCGGCTTTGTTTTCAGCGGCTGGTTTGGCTTCGGCACGCTGGGGTTTGGGCTGGTCGTCGCGGCGCGGGCGGTCGCCATCCTCGCGCCGACCCCGTCCACCGCGCGCACCCCGCTCCTCGCGGCTTCTGAGAATGGGCGAGGGTCCTTCGTTGAGGTCATCGACACGCACCGTCAGGAAGCGCAAGACGTCTTCGTGCAGGCGCATGTTGCGTTCCATCTCTGCGATCGCTCCGGCCGGAGCATCGATGTTGAGGAGCGTGTAATGGCCTTTGCGGTTCTTCTTGATGCGGTAGGCGAGGTTACGCAGGCCCCAGTATTCCTTTTTGGAAACGGTGCCCCCGGAATTGGAGACGATATCGGCGAAACTGTCCGCCAGGGCCTCGGCTTGCGACGAGGATATGTCCTGGCGTGCGATGAACACGCTTTCGTAAAGCGGCATGAACAAACACTCCTTATGGCTGTTCCTGGTCCGGCGTCCTTGGCTCCGTCTCCTGACCGGTCGCGAAGCCCGGCATTCCGAACCTAGCCGGCACGCCCGTGCGCCCGGCAAGGAATGTCAAGGCGGCGCAATATACACAATTGCCGGCGATGATCAACCCCGGCAGAGTCATCATGGATCGCGGCCTTGACAGGGCGGGTGAGAAGGTTATCACTCGGCCTTCGTCAATCCGCGTAAAGGACGCAAATGGCTCTGGATCAAGCATTCGTGTTTCCCGGCCAAGGATCGCAGGCCGTCGGCATGGGCCGTGACCTGGCGGCCGCCTTCGCTTCGGCGCGGCAAACGTTTGAGGAGGTCGACGAGGCCCTGGGACAGCATCTCAGCAGGACCATCTTCGAAGGGCCCGATGATGTGCTGACCCTGACCGAAAACGCCCAGCCCGCGCTGATGGCGGTCAGCATGGCCGTGGTGAGGGTATTGCAACGCGAGGGAGGACTCGACCTCGGCGGCAGCGCGCGATTCGTCGCGGGACATTCTTTGGGCGAATATTCGGCCCTCTCGGCCATCGGCTCCATCTCCCTCGCCGATGCTGCGACCCTGCTGAAGACGCGAGGGCGGGCGATGCAGGAGGCGGCGCCGGTCGGTGTCGGCGCAATGGCGGCGGTGCTGGGGCTCGACTTCGACGAAGTTGCGGAGATCGCCGCAACCGCGGCCGAGGGCGATGTATGCACGGCTGCAAACGATAATGCGCCAGGACAAGTGGTGGTGAGCGGCAATGCCGAGGCAGTCGCCCGCGCCGTCGAGCTCGCCAAGCAGCGGGGCGCACGGCGCTCGGTGATGCTTCCCGTCACGGTCCCGTCCCATTGTCCCCTGATGGCTCCGGCGGCGGAGGTCATGGCGGACGCATTGGCCTCCGTCGATATTGCGGTGCCGCCAGTTCCGGTTGTCGCCAACGTCAAGGCGGAGGCAATCAGTGCACCGGAAGACATCAGGGCGGCACTCGTTGCACAGGTCACGGGGGTCGTGCGCTGGCGGGAATCGGTTTTGTGGATGCGTGACCACGGCGTCGGGCGTCTGGTTGAACTGGGGGCGGGTAAAGTGCTGTCCGGCCTGGCGCGGCGAATCGACAAGGATTTGGAGGCGCTTTCGCTTTCAGGGCCCGACGATATCGAGGCCTTTCTTTAGGCGTCCGAGGGGAGGGGGTGATGTTCCGTCTTGAAGGCCGTGGGGCACTGGTGACCGGCGCCAGTGGTGGAATCGGGGGCGCCATCGCCCGCGCTTTACATGGCGCGGGCGCGGCGGTGGCCCTGTCGGGCACGCGTGCCGAAGCCTTGGAGGGCCTGGCCGACGAACTCGGCGATCGGGCCTATGCCGTGCCCGCCGACCTTGGTAGCGCGGACGGCGCGGAGGGCCTCGCCGCCGCCGCGGAGGACGTCCTGGGCGGCATAGACGTCCTCGTCAACAATGCCGGGCTAACCCGTGACGGTTTGGCGATGCGGATGAGCGACGATGACTGGCAAGCGGTCATCGACGTCAATTTGACCGCCGCTTTCCGCCTCAGTCGTGCCGTCATCCGCAACATGATGAAAGCGCGCTGGGGCCGGATTATCTCCATCACCTCGGTCGTCGGCGCCACCGGCAATCCCGGCCAGGTCAACTACGCGGCATCCAAGGCGGGGTTGACGGGAATGACCAAGTCACTCGCCGCCGAGGTCGCTGCGCGCGGGATCACGGTGAACTGCATCGCGCCCGGCTTTATCACCACCGCCATGACCGACGTCCTGACCGAGGCGCAGCGCGAGCGGATACTTTCCGCCATCCCCCAAGGCCGTTTTGGAGAGCCTCCCGATATCGCCGCAGCGGCGGTGTTTTTGGCCAGTGAGGAGGCGGCCTACATCACAGGTCAGACGCTCCATGTTAACGGCGGCATGGCCATGATCTGACCGGCCCGCAACTCGTTTGCCGGAGGGTGGCCAAGGTCAAAAAAGTATGATACCAACGGCACGTTTCTGAGGGCTTCGGCAGCGTGCGCGACCGGCGCAAGTGTCAAGGGAAGAGAGCCGAACCAACCCGATGGAACCTGTGCAGGGGGACTTTCCCCCGGAACAATATCCGAGGAAAGATGAAGAAATGAGCGATATTGCCGAACGCGTGACCAAGATTGTCGTAGAACACCTTGGCGTGGATGATTCAAAGGTCACGGAAAACGCGAGCTTTATCGACGATCTTGGCGCGGACAGCCTTGATACCGTCGAACTCGTCATGGCTTTCGAAGAGGAATTCGGATGCGAGATCCCCGATGACGCCGCCGAGAAGATCCTCACCGTCAAGGATGCCATCGGCTATATCGAATCCCATACGTAAACCGACGATTCGGGACGCTCGGCAGATACCGTTGCGAACCGTTTGGGAAGTCTACAGCCTCTCATGAGACGCGTAGTCGTAACCGGCCTGGGCCTGATCACACCCTTGGGCACTGGGGTCGAAATAACCTGGGACCGCTTGATCGACGGCCAGTCCGGAATCGGTGCGGTGGAGGCTTTCGACGTCTCCGACCTTCCCTGTCGCATCGCCGGCGAGGTGACGGCGGGCGATGGCGAGAACGGGACCTTCAACGCCAATGATTGGGTCGAACCCAAAGAACAGCGCAAGATGGACCGCTTCATCGTGTACGCGCTCGCAGCGGCGATCCAGGCGGTGGAAGATTCCGGTTGGATGCCCGACGGCGATGAGGATCGCGACCGCACGGGGGTTATGATCGGGTCCGGGATCGGCGGCCTTCCGGCGATCGCCGAGTCATCCATCACCCTGCAGGAACGCGGCGCCCGACGGATCAGCCCGTTCTTTATCCCCTCCGCTCTCATCAACCTCGCTTCCGGGCACGTCTCCATCAAATACGGGTTTCGGGGACCGAATCACGCGGTGGTGACGGCCTGCGCCACCGGGGCCCATGCCATTGGCGATGCGGCGCGCTTGATTACCATGGATGATGCCGATGTCATGGTGGCGGGCGGCACCGAAGCGGCGGTCTGCCGATTGGGCATCGCCGGTTTTTCCGCGGCGCGGGCGCTTTCGACAAACTTCAATGACAGGCCCGAACAGGCCTCGCGGCCATGGGACCGGGATCGCGACGGGTTCGTAATGGGCGAGGGTGCCGGCGTGGTCGTGCTCGAGGAACTGGAGCACGCAAAAAAAAGAAACGCCAAGATCTATGCCGAAATCACCGGCTACGGCCTGTCCGGAGATGCCTACCACGTCACCGCTCCGGCGGAGGACGGCAACGGCGGCTATCGCGCGATGGAGAGCGCTTTGCGTCGCGCCGGCCTTAACGTCGAAGACATCGATTACGTCAATGCCCACGGAACCTCGACGCCGCTCGGTGACGAGATCGAGTTGGGCGCCGTCAAGCGGCTCTTCGGCGATCACGCATATCGGATTTCAATGTCGTCCACGAAATCCGCGATCGGCCACCTCTTGGGCGCGGCCGGGGCGGTTGAGGCCATTTTCAGCATTCTCGCCGTCCATAACGGGGTCGTCCCGCCGACCCTCAATCTTGAAAATCCGTCCGAAGGATGTGACATCGATCTGGTGCCACTCCAAGCCAAGGAACGAAAGATCCGCAACGCGCTTTCCAATTCCTTCGGTTTTGGCGGGACCAATGCCTCGTTGATCTTTACCGACATGGACTGAGGCCACGGTGCGACTTTGGTTGCGACGATCCGCGTTCGCGGCCCTTCTTTTGGGTGCCGTCGCCCTGGCGGGGCTGGCATTCCTCCATCATTCTCTCGATCGTCGGGGGCCGCTTGAAGGCCACGCCGTGGTCGTGATTCCCAAGGGCAAGGGCGTGGCCGAGATCAGCCGGCTGCTCGAGCGGCACCGTATCATCTCTTCGCCGCTGCTTTTCGTCGCAGGGGTCAGGCTTGCGGGGAAGCAATCCGCGCTGCGCGCGGGGGAATACGACTTTCCCGGCGGGGTGTCGGCTCGTGGCGTTATGGATATTCTCGTAAGCGGCCGTACCGTGGTCCGCAAGTTGACCGTGCCCGAGGGTCTGACGTCGGCGCAGGTCGTCAAATTGGTTCATGGGGCCTACGGCCTTGACGGCCCCCTCGTCGAGGTGCCGGAGGAAGGCTCGCTGATGCCCGATACCTATCACTATTCCTATGGTGACGGGCGGGCGCAAATGATCCTGCGAATGGAACATGCCATGACCCGCGCCGTGGCCGAGCTTTGGCCCAAGCGAATGAACGGGCTGTTGCTTCGGTCGCCAAGGGAGGCGGTGATACTGGCATCCATCGTCGAGCGCGAGACCGCAAAACCGGAAGAACGCCCACTCGTTGCCGCAGTTTTTTTAAATCGGCTCAAAAAGGGGATGGCCTTGCAGTCGGACCCGACGGTCGCTTATGGCATCGCCGTGCGGGAGGCGGCGTCGCAGAGGATCCTCGGCCGCGCCCTCACCCGGGCCGATCTGGCCACGCCGGGGCCCTACAACACCTATCTCAACAAGGGATTGCCACCCGATCCCATCGCCAATCCGGGGCGCGAGGCGCTCCTGGCCGTGCTCCATCCCGCCCCCACGAAAGCCCTGTATTTCGTCGCCGACGGAAGCGGTGGGCACGCATTCTCGCGCACCCTCGACGAGCACAATCGCAACGTTCGCCGATGGCGTCGGCTGAAGAACCGGGGCGCGATTACGGGCGAGGCCGGCAAGGCTACATCACCGTGACTTGGTCATCGCCGAGCGGCGTGGCGCCGCAGGTTCGCCCGACACACGCTTGGACAGCGCGTCGACCCAAGAAGGCGGAAGAGCCGCCAAGCACCAAACCATCGCCGCCAGCGGCCAGGGGAAAGAGATCCTGGCCCGATTGCGGGCAAGGCCGGTCTTGATGATCGCCGCGGCACGGTCGCTTTCCATCAGGAACGGCATGGGGAAGGGATTGTTCTCGGTCATCGGGGTGCGGATGAATCCCGGGCAGATAACGGTAACGCCGATGCCATGCCGGGCGGCCATACCGCGAAGCCCCTCCCCCAGAACTTTAACCGCGGCCTTGCTGGCGCAATAGCCCGGAGCGTCGGAAAAACCCCGATAGCCTGCAAGGGAACTCATGATGGCGATCTGTCCGCCCCGCGGGCGGTCCGCCGCATTGGCCAGCATGTGTTCGAGCGCCGGGAAGACCGTGTTCACGACACCATCGATATTGACCGTCATGACCTCTCGGAGTTGCCTCTGGCCTTCCGCGTTTGACAAGGCCCCATTGCCATCTGCCGGGGCACTGGTCCGCCCCGACACCCCGGCATTGGCGATGACCAGGTCGAGACCCCCATCGGCGTGCGCCTCGGCGATCCAGCGGGCCATGCCGGAGCGATCGGTGACATCCTGAATGCGCGTGAATGCCTTTGCCCCCCATTCCCGGCACCGAGCCCCTACGGCAGAGAGACGATCCTCGTCACGGCCACCGAGATGGAGAACCGCGCCGGCCTCGGCGTAGGCGCGGGCCAAAGCGGCGCCGATACCGGACGACGCCCCGGTTATGAGAATCCGCCTAGGTGTCGCCGGGATCATGGCGGAAGCCTAGACCAGTCCGAGCCTTAAGAGGAGCACTAGTGATGCCACGGCCGCTATGTCGGGACTTGGCTGGAGTGCGGTGACGGTCGCGATTTCCTGTCTTGTTGCGGCATTTACCACCGGATATAGTGGTTGGCCACGTTTCGGCCACTAAATCAGCGGGAATCCGAGGGTAATGGCGATCGAAAGCATGACCGGCTTTGCCCGCGAAGAGGGCGAATTCGATGCCTTTTCATGGCGCTGGGAACTGCGCAGCGTCAACAATCGCGGGCTTGACGTGCGCGTGAGGCTGCCCCCGGGGATGGAAAGTTTTGAAATCCGGGTCCGCGACGCCGTTGGCAAGCGGTTCAAAAGGGGCAGCTTCAACATCAGCCTGAACCTGACCGAGACGCCGGGCTTCGCCGGTTATCGCTTGAACGAGGCGTTGCTTGCGCGGGTCATCGAGATCGCCGAGGACGTCCGTGGGCGAGTCGGCGGCGCGCCACTACAGGCGGACGCTTTATTGCGGTTGCGCGGCATTCTTGAACCCGAGGAACCCGGGGGCGACGATGATTCCCGCGCCGCGCGGGAAAATGCCATGGCCGAGAGCTTGGCGGCGGCGCTCGGCAAGGTGGCGGCGGCCCGCAATGAGGAAGGCGCTCGGCTGACGCCGATTCTGAGCGGGTTTCTGGACACTATCGAGTCCCTCGCCGCCAAGGCCCGGGACCTTGCCGCCGTGCAGCCAGAGGCCATTGGTACGCGCATCCGCCGCCAGATGGATGAACTGGTTGCGGAAAGCCTGCCTGTCACTGAGGAACGGCTTGCCCAGGAAATCGCCCTGATCGTCGCCAAGGCCGACGTGCGGGAGGAGATCGACCGGCTCGATGCCCATGTGGGGCAGGCGCGGGAGTTGTTGAAACAAGGCGGCGCCATTGGACGCCGACTGGATTTCCTGTCCCAAGAGTTCAATCGCGAAGCCAACACCCTATGCTCGAAGGCTCAGGACCTGGAGCTGACCCGCATCGGCTTGGACCTCAAGGCGGCGATCGAGCAGTTTCGCGAACAAGTCCAAAATATCGAATAGGCCCGGAAGCGGTCCGGCGAAGGTAGGTCGATCCATGAGCGATGGGGGAATAGGGCGGCGCGGCGTGATGTTGGTGTTATCGTCGCCCTCGGGCGCCGGCAAGACGACGATTTCACGGCTGCTTCTTCAACGTGATGCCAATATCTCCATGTCGGTCTCGGTCACGACCCGGCCCAAGCGACCCGGTGAGGTAGAGGGCGTCGACTACCATTTCGTCGACCCCACGGAATTTAACCTGATGGTTAACCGCCACGAATTCCTGGAATACGCCAAAGTGTTCGACCATTACTACGGCACGCCGCGGGAACCGGTGGAGAAGCTCCTGGTCGATGGGCGAGACGTCCTGTTCGACATCGATTGGCAGGGCACCCAGCAACTGGTGGAGAACGCCGCGCGCGACGTGGCCACGGTGTTCATCTTGCCGCCATCGACAGCGGAGCTGGAGCGTAGGCTGACGACCCGGGCGCAGGACTCCGCCGAAGTGGTGGCCGCGCGCATGTCCAAGGCGGCCGATGAGATCAGCCATTACCCCGAATACACCTACATCATCGTCAATAAGGATATTGAGGAGAGCGTCGCTCAGGTGCAGTCGATCCTTGCCGCGGAACGCCTCAAACGCGAGCGTTTGACGGGCTTGGCGGAGGTTATCAAAGGCTTGCGCGAGGGCCAGTAGGCGGGCGCCGGCGGGCCCATCAGTTTTTCGTAGCCAAGGTTTGATAGGCCCGTGCCAGGGCGCAGAAGCCTGAAATATCGACCTCCTCCGCGCGCGCCGTCGGGACAATTCCGGCCGCGGCCAGCACGGCGGCGCCGTCGCCCGCGAGGGCCAGGCCGCGCAGGCTCGAACGCATCATCTTTCGCCGTTGACCGAAAGCCGCGCGGGTGACGGATTCCAGAGCCTGCCAGGAGCCGCAGGCGATGGGTGCCACCCTGGGGACGAGCCGCACCACCGACGATGTGACCTTGGGCGGCGGCGTGAAGGCGCGGGCCGAGATATCGAAACACAGGGTGGCTTCGGCTTGCCATTGGCACATCACCGAAAGCCGCCCATAGGCCTTGGTGCGGGGGCGCGCGCAGAGACGCTCGGCAACCTCCTTTTGAACCGTCAGGGTGAGGCTGCGATAGAGACCCGGCCGTTCGGCGCTCTGGCGCAGCCATTTGAGGATCAGCACGGTGGAGATGTTGTAAGGCAGATTGGCAACGACGTGGAGACCCCGCTCCGCGACCCCTTCGGATTGCGCGAGTTCGCCTTCATCGATTTCGAGGGCGTCGGCGTCGATCAACCGCAAGCGGTCGCCGGCCGCGGCATCCAAGGCGGTGAGCGCATCACGGCAGCGCCTGTCTTTTTCTATGGCGATGACGCAGTCGGGCTCGGCGTCGAGCAGCGCTCGGGTGAGGCCCCCCGGCCCGGGCCCGATTTCGATCACCGTCGCCCCGTGCAGGTCTCCCGCCGCCTTGACGATGCGCGCGGTCAGATTGAGATCCAGGAGAAAATGCTGACCGAGGGATTTTCGCGCCGCGAGCCCGTGTGTCGCGATGACATCGCGGAGCGGCGGCAGGCTCGCCATGGCCCTCTTGCTAGGGCGCAAGGGCGCGTCTTTCGCCGCGGCGCTGCCGCCCCGCGGCCTCCCGGTTCGCCGCCATCAGTCGGGCGAGTCGAAGCGCCGCGAGGAGGCTCGTTTCCCGTGCCGTCCCCTGGCCGGCGATATCGAATGCCGTGCCATGATCCGGCGAAGTGCGCACCAACGGCAAGCCGAGGGTAATATCAACGCCGTGATCAAAATCGATCGTCTTGAGCGGAATCAAGGCTTGATCGTGATACATGCAGAGCACGGCGTCATAGGTATCGCGGACGCCGGCATGAAATAGGCTGTCCGCGGGGGCCGGCCCGCTCACGACCAGACCGTCGCCACGGAGCCGCTCGACCGCCGGGATGATGATGTCAGCCTCTTCGCGGCCCAGCATTCCGTCTTCGCCCGCATGGGGATTGAGCCCGGCAATGGCCAAACGGGGGACGGGCACCGCGAAATCGCGGCGCAGCGCGGCGGCCGTGATCCGTCCTTTGGCGACGATCATTTCCGTGTTGAGTTGGCCGATGGCCTGCTTAAGGGGGGCATGGACCGTCAGAGGGACGACACGCAAACCGGGGCAGGCAAGCATCATGACGGGTTCGCTGGTGCCCGTGAGGTCGGCGAGGAACTCGGTATGGCCGGGATGGCCAAAACCCGCCTCGGCAAGGCTTTTCTTGTGAATTGGGTTGGTCACCACCGCTGCCGCATCTCCCGAACTCGTCACCGCGACCGCCCGGCGAATCGACTCCAATACCGCTTGCGCGTTGGACGGGTTGGGCTTGCCGGGTTCGACCTGTCGGGGCAGCGGCTGCAGGAGAACGGGAAGGGCCCGGGCAAAAGCCGAGTTTGCCTCCGCGGGCTGCCTGATGACGGAGATGGGAACCGGCAAAGCGAGGTGCCGCGCCAACGCCTCGAGGCGATCGGGATCGTCGATCACAAAAAACGGTTGACCGGAGCGCCTTTCGGCAAGCCACGCCTTAAGGGTGATTTCACCGCCGATGCCGGCGGGTTCACCCATGGTCAGTGCGAGCGGCGGACGGGAGGAACTCACCGTGGCGACCGTATGTCTATGAATGCCTCTTGGCGTAGGTCCCGGAGATAGTGCCGGGCTCGAACCTCGAGCTGCCGAACCTGCAGCATCCGCCGAATTTGGGCCCGTGTCGGCGGGCCGCTCGCCTTGCCGGTCCGGGCACAGACCATGATCACCCGCAGGCCGCCCTCGACCCGTTGAGGATCAGACGCAACCCCGATGGGGATGGTTGCAACGAGGCCCCGGATTTGCGCCGGTAACTCCCGGACCTTGATACGGCCAAGGTTTCCGGAAAGGGTCGATCCCAGCTCCTTGGAGATGGTGTCGAAATCGGCGCAGCCGGTCGCCGTGTCTTTTATCGTCTTGGCGAGATTGGCCTGACTTTCCCATGCCGATGGCGGGGCACTGTCCGGAACCGGCAGCAAAATCTGGCGCAAAACGACGGTCGCGTCCTGGCCGGTCACTGCGTCGGCCGCGCGCCGCTCGCGGAGAAAAATTAGGTGATAGCCGGTGGCCGAGCGGATCGGTTTGGAAATCGTTCCCACTGGCAGTTTTTCCAAGACCGATTCGACTTCCGGAGGCAGCAACCCGGGGCCGACCCAGCCGAGGTCTCCTCCCCGAATGGCCGATGAGCTCTGCGAAAACTGGCGCGCGAGAAGGGCAAAATCGGCGCCCCTGCGCAATTCTTCGAGGAGCTTATTGGCGTTGTCTCGTACCCGGGATTCGTCCTCGGGCCGTTCCACGGGGAGGAAGATTTCCGCCGCCTTGTGTCGGGGCTTTTGAAGAGAAGCGGTGTATCGTTCCAGCGCGCGGTCGATCTCTTCTTCGCTGATGACGATATTCCGTATGAACCTGCGACGAATTACCGCCGGCCAGCCAATCGCTGCCCGCACCTGCTGGGTAAGGGTCGAAGGTGAAATTCCGCGCGACTTCAAGAATGGCAGCAGCTGGCCGCGAGGCAGACGATTCTGTCGTTCCCACTGCCTCATGACGCGCTGAATTTCCGCCTCCGTCACGGTGATATTCTGGTTTTTGATTTCCTGGAGTTTCAGGGTTTCGTCGATCAGGGATCGCAATACACGAGGCGCCAGCGCCCGGCGAGTCTTGGCGTTGTCCTTGAGGTTGGACAATCGGATGATGAAGTTCAGGCGCTGGCTGAGATCGAAGGCGGAAATCGGTTCGTCATTGACGACGGCAAGGATACCAAGGACGGCAACCGGCTGCGCCGGGGCGCCATTGCCCTTGGCTTGGCCGAAAGCCGGTGGGCTTGCGGCCAATATGAGTGCCGCGAGCAATGCCGGGGCCACCAAGCCCAGCGGCGACCCAAATGGCTGCATATCACTGCGCGCGCCGTTCACACCAATCCCTGCCATAGACGTTCAAACCCTTGCTGCGGGGGAAGCTTCGCCGCAAGCTCTACCAAGATACAGGGGTCTCAAGCAGATATTCAACCGGTGCCCTTGATGGCGCCCAAGTGTTTGAAAATAAATTGGAAAAATATCGTGTCTCTTGGTTTCAAGTCACGGTCCCTGGTAAAGCTGCGCTCAAATTTTATATCGAAGGTCAAGCATTCGTCGGCGTAAGTGAAGCCGATGTCCTCGGATATGGTCCCACCATCGGAGGTCAAGTCCTCCCGCAAATGCGCTCTCGCCGTCCAATACTTGCTGATTTTGCCGGTAAGACCCAGGGATATTTCCTCGCGGTCGCCGAATTCTCCGCTACCGGTTTCTTCATCCACGAAGAAATAATTTATGTTGGCGCGCAGCCAGCTCGGTCCCACCAGTAGCTTCACGTCGCTGCGTTTGGCTTTGAAATCGTCCGTGTCCAATCGGAAGCGGTACAGAAGATCCAAATACTGCGCCGGGGAAATCCTGACCCGACCGACGATGTCCGACGCTTTTTCACGCAATCCCGACCCAGGCGGGAATTCGTTGTTGGACCGAAGATGGTAGCTTTGCCCCAGGAATGCCTCGATGGCGCCGCCATGGTCGCCATAAAGACCCCAGTTCACGCCGTAGACGAAGCGCTGGCCTCCGTCGACCCTATCGACGCCGGTAAACCGATTGGCGGAAAACAGATTGGTGTCGTCGAATTCAACGTCCTGGCTGTCTTCATTGGGGATCAGAGAAGGATTGCCGCCATTGGGGCCGAGCACGACCGCGGCGATCGGCTCGATCAATTGACTTCCGTTCTTTTCCTTGCGTACAAAAGGATAGCGCCATTTCGCAACGATTTGGGGAAAGACCCGTCCCGTGACGCCGTTCTCGGGGCCGCTACCGGTATCGACGTCGTTCACGGCGTATAGGTCACCCTGCACTATTGCCGACAACTCGTAGACCTCACCCGTTCGCGCCGTATAGGGCAGATGCCATCCGCCCTTGAGAGAGATGCGGCGGCTGTCGGATCCCTTCTCGCGATGAAGGGCCATGACGCTGGCCTGCGCGGTCAGGTAGGAACCTTTGGCCCGTGGCCTGGAAACATAGTGATATTCCGCCAGCGGCAGCACAAAGGGAAACTCATCGGAATCGTCACTCTCACGGAGACCCTTGAAGTGATACCCGGAAAGCTGTGCATAGTTATGGCCCCTGAAACCTTCAATGTTGAAACTTGATTGCAGGGTCTGATTGACCGGTTCGTCGAAGTCGTAGCGGCGCATGTAGGTGTCGTCACTGGCATATTGCAGCTGATATTTGGCTCTCCAGGTGCGATCTATGTCGTGCCGCCCGTCGATGAAGAAATGTCCGCGGGTATCCGGCAACCCCGTCGTGTCGTCGGGTTGCGTGACACTGCCGTCCACTGCGATTTCCCCATGGGCAAAACGTCTGCGGTAGGCGGCCGCAAGAAGCGGAGACTCATCGCCGTAGATCACAGGCGTGACGAGAAGATCCTGGGAAGGGTCGATGGCCCAAAAATAGGGCACACGTAAGGTCAGCCCGAAATCGCTGTCCGAGCCGTAGGTGGGAATCAAAAAACCCGAGCGTCGCTTGACCGACGGTCCCGGGTGGGAAAAATAGGGAAGATAGGCGATGGGCACGCCGTAGATCTCAAGGAAGGCGTCTTTGTACTCGACGTCCTGGCGCACGTTGTCATGAATCACGCGGACCGCCCGAATGCGCCATAGTGGCGCCCGGCTCGGATCCTCCTTACACAGGTCACATGGGGAATACACCGCTTTGGCAAGCGAGGTGACGACGCCTCCCACCCGTCGCCCACCCGTCGCGGCGAGGCGGGAATTGTCTTCGAACAGCATTCGAAATCCTTCGACAAAGCCGTCCTTGAAGCGATTGGTGAATTCCGCCTTATTGCCGAAGATCACGTCGCCGTTGGGTTCCACGACGACGACATTGCCCCAAGCGCTAAAGGTATCCGTCCTTTTCGAATAGGTCACTTTATCGGCGCGAAGCATGCGTTCTTGATAGGCGATTTCGACGTTTCCGGTGGCGGTGGCGATCTCGGTGTTTTCGTCGAACGTCACCTCATCGGCGCGCAGGATAACGTAGGGTTCGATCTTTGCAGCGGGCGCCGACCTGTCCGCGCCTTTGGCCGTAGGGGCTTGTGCCATGACCGGCGGGCCCCACAGCAGAGCCACCAAAGCAGCCGCCGAAAGGGCCTTTCTCGCCAGCGCCATCGCCTCCTCGCGCATCATCCGCGCGCCGCCATGCTTTTACCCTTCCTCGATGTAGAGCAGGATCGAAAGTCCGGTCAGCAACGTGACCCCAGCCGGTGTCCAGGCAGCGAGCGCCGCAGGAATTGTATCGGCCAGCCCCAGCGCGTGAACCACGTCCGTCAGGAACAGGATGAAAAACGTAAAAAGAATGCCGGCGCCGATAACGAGCGCGACCCCGCCGCGGCGGGCGATGCGGAGAGAAAAGCACGCCGCCACCATTACCATGGCGCCGAGCATGAGCGGAATCGCGAGAAGCGAATGCCAGTGGACTCGATGCCGGGTTGCCGTAAATCCGGCCTTATCCAACACCGCGATGAAGCCCGGAAGGTGCCAAAAGGAGAGCGTCTCCGGCGGCGAGAAGCTATCTTTGATTTTGGCTGTGGTCCAATCGGTAGGCAGCGTATAGCTGGCCTGGCGCTCCTGGGGTTTGCCGGGTTTCGTGACCATGACATCCTTAAGTTCCCATCGCCCGGGCGTAAGGCGCGCCTCGGGCGCATCCAGGCGCCCGGAAAATTGATCTTTCTCATCGAACAGGTAGACCGTGACCGTGCGCAGGGTCATGTCCACGGGATTTATTCGGGGCGAATGGATGACCGATTTACCCGTCTTGCCGCTCTGGCGCAGCCACATTCCTGAGCGCGAAATCGCGAGATCCGAGGTCCGGCCCTTGAAATGGTCGCCCTCGAGCTGCTCGAACCGAAGCTGCATGGTCGAGCCAAGCGGATTTATCGCGGCGATGAAAAATACCCCGATCAGAACCGCCATGGTGACCGCAGGGGCGAGAAACTGCCAGACCGAGAATCCCGAGGCCCTGGCGACGATCAGTTCGCTGTTGCGCGTGAGCCGCCAAAACACGAGCATCCCTCCGAATAGGGTTACGAAAGGAACGACCTGTTCGAGGGAGTGGGGGAATTTCAGGATGGCCATTTCCATGACCAGCTGGAACGTCACCTCGGGTCGCGAACTCGCCCTGCGCAGCAGCTCCACGATTTCGCCAAGAAGGACGATGCCGCCAAGGGCTGCCAGGACCAGGAGAAAACTGCCGGCAAAGCGAATGGCGATGTACCGCGACAGGGTCCTGGACAGGCGGGCCTGATGCGTCATGCCTCGGACCTCATCTCACCTAAACCTTTGCCGCGTAACGCTGGTGTCCCGCTTCTGCGAGGGGACCGCAACAGAAGCCAGAGCGAAATGCCGATCGCGCAGATCGGCAACAAATACATCAGCGGCACTACCGAGGGGGTGGTGGCGGCCGTATGGTACAGACCGATGTTGAGCGTCTGAACGAGAACGATGACGGCGCAGGCTAAACTGACCCGAACGCCTTGACCGCGCCTATTGAAGTCCCCCGTCAGCGCCGTGACCAGGGCGATCAAGGCGAAGGCCATGGCAAGCAAGGGTGCGGCAAGTCTCTGGTGCCCCTCGGCAAGAAAGCTCAGGCGCTGGTTCTTTTCATATGTCGATTCCCCCTTCGAATCACCGGCCCCGAACAGCTCATGGAGGTAGCGCTCACGGGCCTGCCGGTCGCGCTCCCGCGCTCGCGTCGGCGTCAATGACAGGTCCAGAGTGTATCGATCGAAATATAGGATTGTCAGTTTGTCCTGCGTCCTTTTAAAGGTCTGCCGATTTCCCTTGACCATGATGACGCGCGGTCCCAATTCCGTGCGAACCAGCGCCCCACGCTCGGCCATCATGGTGACGGGATTGAGTTCGTCGCGGCGATCGTAGACGAGCAGGCCGCGAAGCTCACCGTTGGCAGCGCGCTCACCGACATAGATGGTCAGGCTGCGGCCGACCTCGTTGAAGGCCCCTTCGCGCAACAGAATTTCTGAATAGTTTTGGCGGATCGAAGTCTGGAGGTCTTTGAACTCCCGGTACGCTTTCGGCATGTAATAAACATTCAATGCGTAGCACAGAATCATGACCACCACCGCCGCCGACAATCCGGGGGCCGCCAAAGCCAGCGGCCCTTTGCCGCAACTCCGCCAAATCACCAGTTCACTGTCCTGATTCATCTTGGTGTAGGCGAACAGCATCACCGCAAACAGGATGATGGGTAGGAACACCGAGGTGTACATGGGCAGGACAAGGAAGGCGAGATAGAACATGTTGTATGCCGGAAGCCCGCGATTGAGGACGAGGTCCACGAACCGCAGTGACTGCGACATCCAGATGATTCCGGACACGATGAAAACCGCGAAAAACAGTGGCCAGAGCAGTTGGCGCAGCATATAGCGAAACATGTGGTTCATCGGCCGCATTATAGCGGGAGGGGCGGGGACCGCCATCATTTGGAAGCGGCCGAGGCAAACCCGCCGCGACTGGGATCTCCTCCGAGTCTTTTCCTTTTCCCCGGACCGATGAACCGGCCGCGCCTGCGTCCGGGCGGCGGCTTCCGAGGAGCCGGGGTCACGTCCCTGGCAGGCTAAGCGCTCCGGCCTGGGATGGCTTCTAAAATTAGATTTTTGCCCCTCATCCCGTTAGACTCCCGGCCCGGCGCCAGGCCGTTCGACGATATCTTTAGGAGAGTGACGCATGAGGATTGCGTTTTCCAAGCCCGCAGTGCCCGAAAAGGACGCAGTGATCATTTTGGCGTGCGAGGACAAATCCGCGCCTAAGCTGACGGCACTTGGTCGATCCCTCGACCGGTCCCTTGGCGGAGCCATTCGCCGGGCGTTGGCGGCATCCCGTTTCAAGGGCAAAGCGGGCCAAAACGAGGTGGTCCTCGCCCCCGGCCGTAAGAAGATCAGCCGTGTCGTGGTGGTCGGCCTGGGGAAACCCGGGGAAGTGACGGATCTCATCGCCGAGCGAGCGGGGGGGCTTGCCGTCGCCGCGTTGAATCGTGCCGATGACAATCGGGCGGTCGCGCTGATCGAAGCCCCGACCGGCTGCAAGGTCGCCGTCGCCGATCTTGCCGCGCATTTTGCGGTTGGCGCGCGCTTGCGCTCCTACCGGTTCGACAAATACCGAACCAAGGAAAAGAAGGAAGATAAGCCCAAACTCACCCGTCTCGATATCGGCGTGACCGATACCGCCGCCGCCCGACGGCGGTTTTCGCGCCTTGATGCGGTCGCCGATGGCGTCTTTCTCACTCGCGATCTGGTGTCCGAGCCCAGCAACGTGCTTTATCCCCAGACTCTTGCCGCACAGGCCCGCAAGCTCTCCAAATTGGGCGTGAGAGTCGAGGTCTTCGACGAAAAGAAAATGAAGGCCCTCGGGTTTGGCGCTCTCCTTGGCGTGGGCCAAGGCAGCGCTCACCCACCAAGGATGGTGGTCATGCGCTGGAATGGCGGTCCGCGACAGGGTAAGTCGGCCCAGCCGGTGGCGTTCATCGGGAAAGGCGTAACCTTCGATTCCGGGGGCATTTCCATCAAGCCCTCGCGTGGAATGGAGGACATGAAGTGGGATATGGGGGGCGCCGGCGTGGTCATCGGATTGATGCATGCGCTCGCTGCCCGAAAGGCCAAGGTCAATGCGGTTGGCGTGGTCGGACTGGTGGAGAACATGCCATCGGGTTCGGCCCAAAGGCCCGGCGACATCGTCAAGTCCTATTCGGGGCAGACCATAGAAGTGCTCAATACCGATGCGGAAGGACGGCTCGTTCTTGCCGATGCGCTGTGGTATTGCCAAAAGCGTTTCAAACCTCGCTTCATGGTCAATCTCGCAACCTTGACCGGAGCCATTATCGTCAGTCTGGGCGCCTATCACGCCGGCCTGTTCTCAAACGATGACGAGCTCGCCGAGCGGCTCACGGCGGCCGGCTTGGCGGTGGGCGAAAAGCTGTGGCGTATGCCGTTGGATGACGCCTACGACAGGATGATGGATTCCAAGGCGGCCGACGTTCAGAACATTTCGTCGGGGGGAGGCGCCGGTTCAATTACCGCGGCGCAGTTCCTGCAGAGGTTCGTCAACAAGGTGCCCTGGGCCCATCTCGATATCGCCGGAGTGACATGGTCGAAGGAGGGCGCCGATACGGCCGAACCTGGGGGAACGGGATTCGGTGTGCGCCTGCTCGACCGTCTGGTGACCGATCACTACGAAGGCCGCTGACGCGCCACAGAGGGTGTTTCAGGTGACCCAGGTTTCCTTTTACCACCTCGAGCGCTCGAGCCTCGAAGCGGCCCTGGCGCAGCTGCTGGAAAAAGCGCTCTCTGCCGGATTCCGTGCCGTGGTTAAGGCGGCTTCGGAGGAGCGCCTCGAATCCTTGAATGCGGCACTGTGGACATATGATCAGGGGTCGTTTCTGCCCCACGGATCGGCCAAGGACGGCCATGGGCCCGATCAGCCGATCTGGCTGACCGTGGATGAGGACAATCCGGCCGGTGCCGAGGTCCTGTTTCTGACGGATGGCGCCGAATCGGGTGCGATCGGCGAGTATGCACGCTGCCTCGAGATCTTCGACGGGCGCGACGATGCCGCACTGGAGATGGCGCGGCGGCACTGGGTGTCCTACAAGGAGGCGGGCCACGACCTGACCTACTGGCGCCAGGGCGAGCGCGGCGGATGGGAAAAGCAGGAGCTGTGAGAGCATGTGGGGCGGCTCAGGTCGTGAGGGGTGGGCTGACCCACCGCGACTTGCCCTCGCCGTCGGTTCCGTCTATAAGCGCCCCGCAAATTCGTTATGGAGTTCCGGATTCATGGCCCTTGAACGCACCCTTTCCATCATCAAGCCCGATGCGACCGAACGCAATCTGACCGGAGAAATCTGCGCTAGGTTCGAGAAGGCGGGATTGAGAATCGTCGCGCAAAAGCGCCTGCGCCTCACCCGCGAGCAGGCTGAGCGATTTTACAGTGTTCATAAGGAGCGGCCGTTTTTCGACGATCTGTGCACCTTCATGACGTCGGGGCCTGTGGTGGTCCAGGTGCTGGAGGGCGACGATGCCATTGCCCGAAACCGCGAAATCATGGGAGCCACCAATCCGGCCGAGGCCGATCCCGGCACCATAAGGAAGGATTTCGCGAAGTCCATCGAGGCCAATTCCGTGCACGGCTCCGATGGCCCGGAAACCGCCGCACAGGAAATCGCATTCTTCTTTTCCGATGAGGAAATCGTCGGCTGAGCCCGGATCGATGGCACCTATCAATCCGATTTTCGGGCAGCCCCTAGAGCAGAATCAGCGCAAGCAGCGACAGGCATGCGACGGTGGCGACGGCCGTGCAGGCCATCAGTTTCACGAAGTTGCGCCACATTTCCTCGTGGGCCTTGAGGTCGTCCATATCGGCCATCGTCGGTATCCTTAATAACCTCGGTCGCTCCGGTTCCTCCGCCCCGCCACCATATCTGCGAGGCCGACAAAAATAAAGGCCGGGGCTATCCACCCGCGGGCGGCGGGGAGATCAGGACTCCGTCTCCGTCCGCTCCACGTATGTGGACGGTATCCCCATCAACCGTGACCTTGCCCTCGCCGATCAAGCGCAGCGCCAATGGGTAGATACGGTGCTCTATCTCGAGGATGCGGGCGGAGAGCGCCTCGACGTCGTCACCGTCCAGTACGGGTACGGCGCCCTGAACGATGATCGGTCCGGAATCCATCTCGGGCCGGACGAAATGAACCGTGCAGCCGGCGATGCGTACGCCAGCCGCCAGTGCCTGGGCCTGGGCGTCGAGGCCCTTGAACGCGGGTAACAGGGACGGATGGATATTGATCAATCTATCGCGCCAGAGATCGACGAATTCGGGCGTGAGAATGCGCATGAATCCGGCCAGGCACACCTGCTCTATTCCCGCCTCCCGGAGCCTCGCGTCGAGCGCCTGATCGAAGGCCTGACGTGTCGGAAACTCCTTATGATCGATGATTTCCGTCGGAACCTCTGCGGACTTGGCCCGTTGCAGGCCAAAGGCGCCACTGGTGTTGGAGATGACAAGGGCGATTTCCGCGGGATAGTCCGGCGCCACGGCGGCATCCAAAAGGGCCTGCAAATTGGTTCCCGAACCCGAGATCAGGACCCCGGTTTTCAGCCGCGCCATGCCGTTTCCATTTCCACGACTTCGATCGGACGGCCGCCCGGTGCTGCGGTTTCGACCGCACCGATCCGAAACACCGTTTCGCCGGCGTCTTCGAAGCATCGGGCCAGCGACTGGGCCGTGGCCGCATCGGCGATCACCGCCATGCCGATACCGCAATTGAAGGTCCGGGCGAGTTCCTCGGGCTCCAACCGCGCGTTTGCTGACAACCATTGGAACGCAGGGGGCAGCGGCCATGCCCGGGCATCGAGCACGGCACGCAGGCCTCGGGGCAGGGCCCGCGGAATGTTCTCCAAGAGCCCGCCGCCGGTGATATGCGCAAGCCCCTTCACGCCTCCCTTGGCTAAAGCGGCGAGGCAGGATTTCACATAGATGCGCGTCGGCGTAAGCAGCGCAGCTCCCAATGTCCTCTCGGCGTCAAATGGCGCCGGCTGCTCCCAAGTCAGTCCCAAATCGGCAACGATCCGCCGGATCAGCGAAAATCCGTTGGAATGAAACCCTGACGCGGCCAGCCCCAAGATCACGTCCCCGGCACGGACCCCCTTGCCCGTCAGCACCCGATCGCGTTCAACGGCGCCAACGGCGAACCCTGCCAGATCGAAGTCGTTCCCCGAATACAGGCCGGGCATTTCCGCCGTTTCGCCGCCGATCAGGGCGCACCCGGCTCGACTGCAGCCCTCGGCTATCCCGGCGATGACCTTGCTTGCGTCATCGACGTCGAGGGCGCCGGTTGCGAAATAATCAAGGAAGAAAAGCGGTTCTGCACCTTGAACGACGACATCGTTAACGCACATGGCGACAAGGTCTATGCCCACCGTGTCCAGGCAATCCGAATCTATGGCGATGCGCAGCTTCGTTCCCACCCCATCGGTGGCGGCGACCAATACCGGGTCCTCAAAGCCCGCGGCCCTGATGTCGAACAGGGCACCGAAGCCGCCCAACTCTTCCATGACGCCGCTGCGCGAGGTTGCCTTGGCCAGGGGCGAGATGCGGCCCACCAGGGCGTTTCCAGCCGCAATGTCGACGCCCGCCGCCTTGTATGTTGCGCGCTTAATGGGTTTCTCCATGGCTCATCCATGATAAGTTTTACGCCGGAGTTCTAATCCTGATTCCCGGTCGGGAACGGCGCGCGGCCTCGGAGCCGCAGCTAAGATAATGTATCCGCGACGGTTTGTAATGGTTCAATCACGACCAATTGGTGTTGCAGCGGCCAGCCGTTTCACCAGGCGGCTGGTGGCCTCGGCCCGTGGGGGGGCGCTGCTGTTTTGTCTTGCCATCGTGTTGGTCGTCACTCCGGCCGAGGCCCAGGGCGCAGACGGGGTCTTCACCGTTTCCGGCGTCGAGGTCGATGCGACGGCAGCGACGGCCGCCTCGGCCCGGGATCAGGCCCTGGCACAGGGAATGAAGACCGCCCTGCATAGGCTTCTGGACCGCATCGTGCTCGCTGCCGACAGGGACCGTTTGCCGCCCGTCGATGGCAGCGAGGTGTCGCAATTGGTCCGTGATTTCGAGGTCAGCGGCGAAAAGACCTCACCGGTCCGCTACCTTGCCGTCCTTCGGGTACGGTTCAAACCCGACGGCGTCCGCGACTATCTTCGGCTGCACAAGGTGGGGTTCGCCGAAACGCTTAGCCGGCCGGTGCTCGTCCTGCCGGTTTTCGAGGTCTCCGGTGCGTTTTCCCTTTGGGGCCAGCCCAATCCCTGGAGAGAGGCCTGGCAGGCCTTGCCACCCTCCGACGGGCTTGTTCCTTTGCTGCGGCCGAAGGGGGATTTTCGCGATGTGGCCCTGATTGGCGCCGAGCAGGCGGTGCGCGGCGACAGCGACCGGCTTGCCGCCATCGCCACGCGGTACGGTGCCAAAGACGTATTGGTCGCCGTTGCCGGACTGAGGATGGGGGCCGTCGGCCCGCAAGGACAGCCGGCGCAGGCGTTCCTTCAGGTCACGCTCAGCCGAATGGGAACGGCGGCGCTGGAGCAGACGCGTTTGGAGTCCTTCGCGGTGCGCGAAGGCGAGAGTGCCGATGCGGTTGTCGCCAGGGCCGCGGCGTTCATCGCGAAACAAATCCAGGAGGAGTGGAAGAGCAGAAACCGCTTGCGCTTCGGTTCCGGTAATGAACTGAAAGCCAAGATTCCCATTACCTCGCTTGCCGACTGGCTCGACATCAAGCGGCGGCTTGCCGGGATCGCGTTCATCCGCCACAGCGAACTGGTATATCTTTCGCGGAACGAAGCGCGGTTGAAGGTCAGCTACATCGGAGATGAACGGCAGCTGATGACGGCCTTGGTTCAAAACGACCTTCTCCTTGAGCGCGGCCCCTTGTCCTGGACAATTCGCCGTGCGGCGAAAGAACCTGCCGTGCCCCTGGCGCCCCCCGAAGCGCCGCCGGCGGCGACGCTCAACAATCAAGCGGTCGGAAGCCCGTGAATATCCCGAATCTCATTTCCCTTGGCCGGCTGTTGATCGTGCCGGTCGTCGTTTGGGCGATCATCGACGACCAAATGGCTTTGGCTTTTTGGCTCTTCGTCGGTGCGGGCCTGTCCGATGCGGTCGACGGCTTTCTTGCGCGCCGAATGTCCTGCATATCCGTGGTCGGCGAGTATCTCGACCCCCTCGCGGACAAGGCCCTTTTGATGAGCATATACGTGACCCTGGGGACCGAGGGTTATCTGCCCAGTTGGATCGTCATTCTGGTGGTTTCCCGGGACGTTCTCATCATCGGCGGGGCGATGCTGTTTCATCTGCTCACCCATAACCTCAAGATGTCGCCGCTCTATATCAGCAAGATCAACACCGTTGCGCAGATCGTCCTGGCGGGAGCGGTCCTGGGATCCTTTGCGCTTGACGTTGATGCCGAAATGGCGGTCT
>JAWWBR010000002.1:0-74357 GCA_033720855.1 Alphaproteobacteria bacterium | reverse complement strand
GTGAAGAGCTCGATCAAATCCTCGAAAGACACGGGCGCTGGCTTGAGACGAACGGCGCCTCGGGGCAGCAAGCCGACCTGAGGGGGATCTATCTCCGGGGGACGAACTTTCGGCAAAGTGATCTGCGACGGGCCAGGCTCCAACACGCCGATCTAACCGAGGCACGCCTTTTTGAGGCGGATCTTCGGGGTGCCTTGCTCCATAGGGCGAGGCTTCAGGGGGCCGATCTGGAGGGCGCCAGGCTTCAGGATGCCAATCTGTCTTACGCGACGTTCGAAGAATCGATCAAGAATGATCAGGAACAGGCGACGGGCGAATGGCTGGCGGCCAATCTTACGGATGCCGATCTGTACGATGCCGATCTTAGAGATGGCCAGCTTGGCCACGTCACCGGTCTCCTCGCGGACAAGCTAGCCGGTGCGGATCTTTCTAACGCCTAGCTACCGAGGGACATTGCCGCGTTCGATGGCTTGGCGCGAGCAGAAGAAATATCCCGAATTGCGCGCCCGATTTTTATCGGTTTACTTGTTGGTTGTGTCTACTCGTGGCTGACGATTGCCACGACGACGGACGCACGTCTGCTCACAAACTCGGCGTCCTCGCCGCTACCGATCATCGGCACCGAGATTCCGATTGCGGGATTCTATTGGGTTGCGCCGATCCTCCTGCTCGGAGTCTACCTCTATCTGCACCTGTACCTGCAACGGCTTTGGACAGGGCTGTCGGAATTACCTGCCGTGTTTCCGGATGGGCGCCCCCTGGATAAGAGGGTCTACCCTTGGCTTATGGGCGGGCTCGTGCGGGGACATTTCAAAGGCCTGAAGGACGACCGCACCCTGCTTACCCGCGTGGAGAACTGGACCACGATCGCTCTGGCTTGGTTGATCGTTCCAACAACGGTCTTACTCTTTTGGGGACGGTATCTCCCGCGCCACGATTGGTTCGGGACGAGTTTACAGATTTCTGTCCTCTGGCTTGCGATCGCCGTCGCTGTGATCTTCTATCGGCGGATGCGCGCCAAGCTTCGTGGCTTGACCAGGCGCGAAACGGGTCCGGCGCCAGTGTGGGAAGGTGCCGTCTATCTTTCTCCCTTGAAATCTATATTCGTTTTGTCGCTCATATTGGTTGCCATCGGATCTGTAGTAGTCTCCTGCGGCGCAATCGAAGGAAAGGTCGAACGGAACTTGGCGGGCATTGTCGGCAGATGGAACGACCCGGCGACCTGGGTGCCTTATGCCTTCAACAGCGTGGGCTATAGGACCTATGCCGATGTTGCTCTGAGAGATGTTTCTACCAAGCCCACGGGTTGGACCGGCCTCTCTGCGCGCGATAAAAATAAGCTAGACAAGAGTCTTCTTGAAAAAGCTCGGGCAGAATTGGCGCAGGTAAAGGGTGCACAGCTTCGGGCGGCAGATTTGCGCTACGCAAATGCCACCAATGCATTTCTTTCGAAAGCGGACCTCAACGATGCCGACCTCCGAGGTGCCCGTCTCGGGCACGCCGCACTGCGAGAAACCCAACTTAAAAATGCCGATCTACGGGGTGCGTATCTCGTGAATGCCGACCTCCGTGACGCTGACCTCCAAGGTGCCAAGCTCCAACGGGCCCACCTCGCAAGAGCTCGCCTTAGGGGTGCAAATCTCCAAGAGACCAGCCTCCAGGGCGCTAACCTTGAGAGCGCCGACCTCCGGGGCGCGGTCCTTTGGCGGGCCGACCTTCGAGGTGTCCGTTTTGGGACCGTATTCAGTAGATTGCCCAACACCAATCTCTCCGGTGCGAACTTGGGAGCCTCTCTCAATCTAACGAAAAGACAACTGCATAAAGCCTGCGGAGATCACGAGACGAAGCTGCCACCAGAATTCAAGGGTTATAAAATACAGCCCTGCAAGAAGTCGGAGAATATTCCCAAATAAAGCAGCCGCGTCGGTATTGGTTAATCCTATGTCCTCAGGCCGGCTCCCCTTTCACCACCGGGTTCACCAATGTGCCGAGGCCGGTGATCTCGATCTCGACGGTGTCGCCCGGCTGCATCAGCTTGGCGGTGCCGGGCAGCGAGGCGGGGGTGCCGGTGAAGATCATGTCGCCCGGCTGGAAGTGGTGCCCCTTGGAGGCATAGGCGATGATCTCCTCGACCTTGGCGAGCATCAGGCCGATGGAGCAATGCTGCTTCTCCACCCCGCCCGATCGGGTGATGATCGACTGCTTATACGGGTCGCCGAACTCGTCGGCCGTCATCAGCCACGGGCCGACGCTGCCCGAGGCCTCGAAGTTCTTGCCGATGCCGTATTGCCGGTTGTGGCGCTGGTAATCCCGCACCGAGCCCTCGTTGCCGACGGCGTAGCCGGCGACGTGGGAGAGCGCCTCCCCTTCCGCGATGAAACGGCCGCCCTTGCCGATCACGGCCACCAGCTCGCCCTCGAAATCGTAGCGCGTGACGCCGGGGCCGTAGGGCGCCACCAGGGGCTGGCCGTGGCCGACGACCGAGGCCGGCGTGCGCAGGAAGATCTCGGGGTACTCCGAGCGCCCGCGCCCGACCTCCTCCTGGTGGGCGGCGTAGTTGAGCGCCGCGCACCAGATGGCGCCGGGATCCTTGATCACGGGATCCAGGGTGACGTCGTCGATGCTGTGGCCGGCGGGCTTGCCGGCGACAGCATCGCCGGCACGGGCAAGACCGTCGTCGGTTGCCAGCAGCGCCTTGAGGCTGCCCGGCAGGTCGGGCGCCGCCTCGGCCAGCGCCACGAAGCCGGTCTCGTCCACCATCACCCCGATGGCCTCACCGTTCCGGTAGGAAATCAATCTCACGCCTCGTCCTCCCCAAGTGACACGGTTGCGTTATCGGGCCGATCTTAGGGCCATCGCCTTATGTCGGCAAACCGCCCCGAGGCGCGAGGCGGACGCCAAACGAGAAAGGGCGGTGCCCGGCGGCACCGCCCCTTCCCTGTTCCATGGCCGGCGCTCAGGAGGTTTTCTTCTTTTTCTTTCTCTTCTTTTTCTTCCGGCACATCTTCTTGTCCTTGACCAGGGCCGCGCACTTGAAGACCTTGCCTTCGGTGACCGCGGCGCGGGCCAGCTTGGCCAGTTCCGGCGGCGTGGAAAGGATCTCCTTGACCACCCTCTGGACCTCGACGCCGGAGACCGGATTGATCTCAAGACGCCGCTTCTTGGCCTCGGCAAGGAACGCGTCGGAGGTGACGGCGGCATCGAAGGCCGCGCGCAGCGCCGCAACACGGTCGGCCGGCACACCCGGCGTCGTGAGGACGGGGCGGCCGATGCGCGAGGCCATGACCATCAGCTTGAGCACCTTGGTCTCCGCCTCGTTGCGGCCGAGCTCCCAGATCAGCGGCACGTTGGGCAGGTCGGGCGCCCGCGAGAGGCCCATCTGAATCGGCAGGATCAGCTGATTGTTCTTGAGATATTGCGGCGTGATGCTCTTGATCGACGCCCAGGCGTTGGAGCCGCGGCCCTCGATCTCGCCCCGCTCCATGGCGAGGTTCATCTGCGAGCCGCCGCCGAAGCCGAGGATGATCTTGAGCTTGGTGCCGAGGATGTTGTTGAGCGCCAGCGGATACTGGGCCGAGGTCGAGCTGGCGCCGGTGCCGCCGACGATGACCTCTTTCTTCCTGAGGTCCTGCCAGCTCTTGATGCCGGTGGTATGCCACAGCATGAGAACGTTGTTGCCCTCATTGGAATTGCCGATCCAGATAAACTGGCCCATGTCGATATTCTTGTGCTTCTCCGGCCAGACGATCTGGGCGAAGGGCAGTCCCTGGCTGAGGGTGGCCAGCACCGAGCCGTCGCGCTTGGCCTTGAAGGCCATGTACTGGGCGGCGATGCGGTGGCCGGCACCGGGCATGTTGCGGGCGACCATCCTCGGGTTGCCGGGCAGGAACTTGCGCATGTGGCGGGTGACGAAGCGGGCATAGAGGTCGTAGCCGCCGCCGGGGCTGGTCGAAATGATGACCGAAACCCGCTTGCCCTTGTAGAACTGTTCCACCGACATGCCGGCGGCATAGGCGTTGGCGCCGACGGCGAGACCGGCCGCGGTGGCGACGGTTGCCATGATCAATTTTCGAAACATCAAGAATCTCCCTGAGGTTACGTGGAAGGGGCGAAATTCGGCCCCGGCCTGATTGTTGTTGGCGTTAGGGAAACATTGGAGGCTGGCACTGTCAACTGCGGCCGCCGCCCCACCTACGCTCACGCCTCGGCGGTCTCCACGTAGCGCGGGAACACGCCCTGGGGCTTGGGCAGGGCCGTGCCCGGGGTGAGAGAGAAATGATGTTCTGGGTCGTCCACCTCGGAGAACGACCGGGCATCCTCCGGCACCGCTAGTTGGTCGAGCAACCTGGCGGCGGATCCCGGCATCACCGGCTGGGCCAGGATGGCGAGGGTGCGGATGGCCTCGGCGAGGGTGTAGAGGACGGTGGCCATGCGCTGGGGATCCGTGTTTTTCAGCGCCCAGGGCTCGTTGGCGGTGATATAGGCGTCGGCCGCGCTGACGGCGGCCATGAATTCCTGCAGGGCGATATGGAAACGCTGCTGCTCGAACTCCTGGCGCATAGCGACGAGCAGGTTGGGCCCGCAAGAGAGCCGCAAGTTCATATCGTCCTGAGAAAGTTCTCCCCTTTCCGGCACCGCCGCGCCGCAGTTCCTGTTGATCAGGGTCAGGGTGCGCTGCGCCAGGTTGCCGATGCCGTTGGCGAGATCGCCGTTGGAGCGTTGGACCATGGCGGCGTGGGAGAAGTCGCCGTCGTTGCCGAAGGGCACCTCGCGGAGGAGGAAATAGCGCACCTGGTCGAGCCCGTATTCGGCGACCAGGGCGTGGGGATCGATGACGTTGCCGAGCGACTTCGAGATCTTCTCCCCCTCGTTGGTCCACCAGCCGTGGGCGAAGACACGCTTGGGCGGCTCCACGCCGGCCGCCAGCAGGAAGGCCGGCCAATAGACGGCGTGAAAGCGCAGGATGTCCTTTCCCACCATGTGCAGGTCGGCGGGCCAGAAGGTCGTGAAGGTTTCGGTCTCGGTGTCGGGGTAGCCGACCGCGGTGAGGTAATTGGTCAGCGCGTCCAACCACACATACATCACGTGGTCGGGATCGTCGGGCACGGGCACGCCCCACTTGAAGCTGGTGCGCGAGACAGAGAGATCCTGGAGCCCGCCGGAGACGAAACTCACCACCTCGTTGCGCCGGGTCTCGGGCGCGATGAAGTCGGGATGCGCCTCGTAAAACGCGAGCAGGCGGTCCTGCCAGGCCGACAGCTTGAAGAAGTAGCTCGGCTCCTCCACCCACTCGACCTCGGCCCCGGTGGGGGCGAGCTTCCCGCCGTCCGCATCGGTGGTCAGCTCCGCTTCCGTGAAGAAGGCCTCGTCGCGCACCGAATACCAGCCCGCATAGGTGCCGAGATAGATCTCGTCGCGCTCCCTCAGGATGCGCCAGAGCTGCTGCACCGCCCGGATGTGGCGGTCCTCGGTGGTGCGGATGAAATCGTCGTTGGAATAGCCCATGGCGGCGGCCAGGTCGCGGAAATTAGCGGAGTTGCGGTCGGCCAGTTCCTGCGGCGGGACACCCATATCCTGGGCCGCCTTCTCGACCTTCTGGCCGTGCTCGTCGGTGCCGGTCAGGAACAGGACGTTGCGCCCGTCGAGCCGCATGAAGCGGGCCAGGACGTCGCAGGCGAGCGTGGTGTAGGCGTGGCCGATATGGGGCACGTCGTTGACGTAATAGATCGGGGTGGTGACGTAATAGGGCTCGCCCCCCATGGGGTGATCCTTCCCGGAGTTGGCGCCGCCGGTCAGGAGCCGATACGCGCCAGGGTGAAGAAAGCGTTGAGCAGCACCTGTTTGCGGTCGAGATTGACGCTCTCGGCGCGGCCGAACAAACGGGTGATCTTTTCCCACACCTCAACCCATTGATCAAGGCTACCGAGGGCCCCGAGCCGGGCCATCACCTCCCCCTCCCCCGGGCTCAGCTCGGCGGGCGCGATGCCGGTCGCCCGGCTCCGAACCAGGCGCGCGATCCACCAACACAGAAGGTCGGTGAAGACGTCATAGGCGGCGTAAGCGCCGGTTTCGCTGCGCGAGCGGGCGATGGCGTCGGTCACGCCATGAAGCCGTGCGGCCTCCGTCTCGGGCAGCGCGGCGAGCAGTTCGAGCATCTCGCCGTATAGGGCCACGCCGCCGGCCTCGGCCAGGGCCAGCGAGCGGCCGATCGATCCCTCCCCCATGGCGGCGAGCAGGGCCGCCTCCGGAGGCTGAAGGTCGGGCCGGTAGTGGGCCAAGAGCTCTTCGACCAGGCCGCCGTCGAGGGGCGAGAGGGTCAGCCTGCGGCAGCGCGAGCGGATGGTCGCCAACAGTCGGCCGGGGGCGTGGCTGACCAACAGCAACACGGTCCGGGGCGGAGGCTCCTCGAGGATCTTGAGCAGCGCATTGGCGGCGTGGCGGTTCATGTCTTCGGCGCCGTCGACCACGACCACGCGCCAGCCCCCCTCCGCCGCCGTCAACGCGAGAAAGGACGAGACCTTGCGGGCGTCGGCGGCGACGATCTCGGTCCGCAAGCGTTTGCCGGCGTCATCGAGGCCGCGTTCGACGGTCAACATGTCGGGATGGCCGCCGGCGGCGATGCGCTGAAACAACGGGTCGGCGGGATCCAGCCACAGGCCCTCCTGCGCTGGCTGTTCCGCGAACAGCCCGCCATCGGCCGCCGCTTCGGCGCGGCCGGCCAGCAGCCAGCGGGCGAACCGATGGGCCAACGTGGCCTTGCCGATGCCTTTGGGGCCGGTGATCAACCAGGCGTGATGCAGACGCCCCGAGCGGGCGGCCTCGGCGAGCTCCCGTTCCGCCGTCTCATGGCCGCGCAGATCGGCATTGGCGCGGGGCTCTGGGGCGACATCGCCCTGTGTGGCGGTCTCGGTCATGTTTCCAGCAGTCTCGCTTTCGCGGCCTCTCGGATGATGGCGGCGACGTCGTCGACGGTCTTGGTGGTGTCGACCACGACGCAGCGTTCGGGGTCGCCCTCGGCGATGGTGAGAAACCCTTCGCGCAGGCGCTGGTGAAAGTCCCGCCCCATGCGCTCATAGCGGTCTTCGCGGTCGCCGTCGTCGCCGTCATCGGCGCGAGCGCCGGCGCGGGCGAGCCCGGCCTCGACAGGAACGTCGAGCACGAAGGTGAGGTCGGGCGTGAGGCCGTCACTGGCAAATACGTTGAGGCGGGCGATCGTCTCCAGCGCCAGGCCGTGGCCATAGCCTTGATAGGCCATGGTGGAATCCGTGAAGCGGTCGGAAATGACCCAGGTACCGGCAGCCAGCGCCGGGCGGATCGTCCGTGCCACGTGGTCCGCCCGCGCCGCGGCATGGAGCAGCGCTTCGGTGACCGCCGTCCAGCGGCCGGGCTCACCCTCGACCAACAGCCTGCGGATCTGTTCCGCGCCCTCGGAGCCGCCGGGCTCCCGCGTCTGTAGGACGTTACAGCCGCACTCGGCGAGGAACAGGGCGAGGCGCTTGGCGTGGTTCGACTTCCCCGCCCCTTCGCCGCCTTCGAAGGTGATGAATTTGCCCTCAGCCGTCGCGCTCACCTGTCACCCGCCGGGTTACTTGAGGGTGCCCCAGAGGAGGTAACGCAGGGCGGCGGACAGGCGTCCGCCCAAGCCGAGCCTGTCCACGTCCGTGCCCGCCTTGAGGGGGATGCGGATCGGCTTTATGTCCGGTGCGGTGATGTTCAAATGGGCGATCACCGTGCCCTTGCGGATGGGCGCGGGGATCGGCCCGGTATAACTGACAACGACCTTGGCGGTGCGCCGTGCGCGCCGCGGCAGGGTCAGCGTGACGTCGCGATCGACCGTCAGCGGTACCGACGCCGCGCTCCCCAGCCAGACATCGGCGGTGTCCACGGTATCGCCCTCGCGATACAGGGTGAAGTTTCGAAACTCCCGGAAGCCCCAGGCCATCAGACGGTGGGATTCGACCGATCGCGCGCGCATGCTGGGAAGCCCGTTGACCACCAGGATCAGGCGCCGTCCGTTGCGCTCGGCCGAGGCCGCGAGACCGTAGCCGGCGGCCTCGGTATGGCCCGTCTTCAACCCGTCGGCGCCGACATTGCGGTAAAGGAGCGGGTTGCGGTTGCCCTGGCGGATGCCGTTGAAGGTAAAGGTCTTCTCGGCGTAGATCTTGTAATACTCGGGGAAGTCGCGGATGGTCCTGAGGGAAACGGTGGCGATGTCCCGGACGCTCATGAGGTGACCCTCTTCAGGCCATCCCGAGGCGTTCTTAAAGGTGCTGTTGGTCAGACCCATTTCCCGGCCCTTGTCGTTCAACTGCGCGGCAAAGGACTTTTCGTCCCCCGCCAGTCCCTCGGCCAGAACGATGGCCGCATCGTTGCCCGACTGAACGATCACGCCGCGCAGGAGATCCGCCACCGAGACCTTCTTGCCGACCTCCACGAACATCTTGGACCCGCCGCGCTTCCACGCCTTGCGGCTGACGAGGAAGGTGTCGCTCATCGACAGCGATTTTTCCTTAAGCCGTTCGAACACCAGGTAGACGGTCATCATCTTGCTCATGGACGATGGCGGAACCGGCTGGTCGGCATTCTTCTCCAGCAGCACCGCGCCGGTTTCGGCGTCGATCATGATCGCCTGCTTGGCCGTGGTTTCGATGGCCGCGGCAGTGGGGATCGCGCCGCCGGGCACGATGCTCCAGGCGACAGCGAGAGTGACGGCGATGACTGCGTTGAGAACTGTCTTTCGGGTCATGGCGATAGAATCTGGCCTGCTACTGTGTCGGTGGCGAGGGACACCGGTTCGGGACAAGGCGAAATCCGGCGGCGTTCACTGGTCGACGATAAGACGGGCATCGGTATAGCCCGCGTTGATTACCCGTTCCAATATGCGATCGGCTTCATCAAGGGCTGCGATGGGGCCGATGCGAACCCGGAACAGTTGCTGGTTGTCTAACATGATACCGATGATCTCCGAACGGCCAAGCACGGAGAGACGCGCGCGCAGGCGATTGGCATTGTCGTATTGGGCAAAGGCGCCAGCCTGGATATACATCTCTGCATTGCCGACCGGTTCCTGAACGACATGGCCATCGGCGACCGGTTCGATGGTCGCGGTCTCGGTCGCCGGCGGCGGCGGCGAGGTCGCATCGGGCGTCGACGTCGGGTCCGGCGTCGCGGCGCCGCGCAAGGGGGCCTTGGTGACCGCGACCCGTGGCGCCGGACGAATCTCGGGGCCCTCGGCCTGCACCCCAACCCCGTCGCCGTTGGCGCGGGCGATCTGCACTTGCCGTGTCTTGCGCCCATACAGCAGGGCCAGTCGGCGGCTTTCGTCGGGAATGATCTCGACGCGGACCTTGGCGGTTCCCTTCCGGTAAAAGCCGAGAAGCTGGGCCGCCCGCCGGGAAAGGTCGATGATCCTGCCATGGGCGAAGGGGCCGCGATCGTTGACCCGCACGCGAATGGCACGGCCGTTTTCCAGGTTGGTGACCCGCACCATGCTGGGCAACGGAAGGGTGCGGTGCGCCGCGGTGATGGCGTTCTGGTCGAAGCGTTCGCCGTTGGCGGTCCCGTTGCCATGGAATTTGGGACCATACCAGGAGGCTATGCCGGTTTCCCGGTAATTGTAATCGACGTTGGGGTAGTACCAGACGCCGCCGATCTTATAGGGCTTGCCGATCTTGTAGACGCCGCGCGCCGGCGGCGAACTGTCGCGGGCGATGGTTTTCGCCGTGTGGACCACCAGTTGCGTTTCCGAGCAACTGCCGAGCGCCATGAGCACGATCACCGCCACCCCAGATCGTCGATACCTTCCCATCACCTCGTTTCCGTCTCCCCCTTACGGTCAGGCCGCCCGCCCATTAGCGCCGCACCAGCGCGTCGGCCAGCATGCCCACGGCGGCAGCGAAAGAGACCGAACAGTTCCAGCGCAAGGTCGCGCGAAAGTTTTGGTAGACCAGGAGGGCCGGACCGCCCGGCCCGTCGGGCAGGACCAAGGAGGCCTCGAGCGGACGCGTGGGAAGCGGTCCTCCGTCGGCCCGGCGCAGCCCCATGGCGTGCCATTCGGGCAGCGTCTTGGCCACCGTCAATTTGCGCAGCGCCCGGCAGCCTCGCGGCTTGTCCTGCGGCATCAGGGCGGCGAGGCTCTGGTCGAAGCCGTCGGGCAGCGTCACCTCGCGGCCCCAGGTCTGGTCCGCGCGCCAGCCGGCGCGCCGCAGATAGTTGGCCGCGGAGGCGAAGACGTCCTCGAGGGTGCCCCAGATGTCGCGCCGGCCGTCGCCGTCGTAATCGATCGCGTAGGACAGGAAACTGGAGGGCATGAACTGATTCTGGCCCATGGCGCCCGCCCAGGAGCCCTTCATGTCGGCGGCGGCGATATGCCCTTGATCGATGATCGTCAGCGCGTTGAACAATTCCTTGCGGAAATAGGCTGACCGGCGGCCGTCGAAGGCCAGCGTCGCCAGCGCGCGGACCACCGAAAACCCGCCGGTATGACGGCCGAAATTGGTCTCTATGCCCCACAGCGCCACGATGAAGCGGGGCTGTACGCCGAAGCGTTGGCCGACCGCCTTCAGCACCGTGCCATGGGTGGCAAGGCGCTCGCGTCCGGTGCTGACGCGCCAGGGGCTGACCCGTCGATTGATGTATTCGCGGAAGGTCTGGGTGAACTCGGGCTGGCGCCGGTCCAGCTTGATCACGCGCTCCAGCGGCGTCAATCCGGTCAGGGCGGTATCCAGGGTGGCCTTGGAAATGCCCCGCTCCAGGCCCTCCTGGTACACCTGCTTGAGCCAGGCGGCGAACCCGTCCGCCTGGGCTATCGGCGTGGCGGCACCGGCCCCGGACGGCGCTGCCAGCAGGGCGCCAACGAGAACGAACAACAAAAATCGACGGCGGGTCATGGGGGCCTCCGTGTTGCGGCCCTTGTGCCACAGCCGCGCGCCGGGCGCAATGGCCAAGGCGCCCAGGCCGCCGGCAATGGCCGTGCCGGCGCAATCGATGCCGGCATCGCGGCCCGCTCAGGCCTCCGGGATCGACCTTGCCGCCACCGGGCCCGAGGAGTACCCTTTTCCGAGACGCGCGGCGATCCCATGGAGGCCGCCGCACGGGATCTGCCGTTGCCGTCATGGGAGGATGAAATGCCGTTCGATCAGACCGAGTCCCGTTCGCTCAAGCTGCGCCAGAAACTCGACCATCCGGTCGTCGATGGCGACGGACACACCCAGGAATACCACCCGATTCTGCTCGACTACCTCAAGGATGCGGGAGGCCCCGATCTGGTCGCCCACTACCGCGAGGTGCGTTTTGGCGGCGGCAGCTGGCAGAAGCAAACGCCCGAGGAACGTTTCGACAAGCAGACCCGTCGGCCGCCGTTCTGGACGATGCCCTCGAAAAACACCCTCGACCTCGCCACCGCGATGTTGCCGAACTTGTTCCGCGCGCGCCTCGACGACATGGGGATCGATTTCGCCGTGGTCTATTCGTCGCAATTCTTCTTCGCGAACACCCGCGACGAGGAGCTGCGACGCGCCGGCTGCCGCGCCGTCAACACCATGAACAGGGACCTGTTCGCACCCTACGCCGACCGCATGACGCCGGCGGCGGTGATTCCCACCTGGACCCCCGAGGAGGCCATCGAGGAACTGGAGTATTCGGTCAACGAATTGGGCCTGAAGGCGATTCAGCTGACCGATCTCAATTACCGGCCGATCCCGATCGTCGAGCGCGAGGCACCGCACGTCTCCCAGTACGTCTCCTGGATCGACCCGCTGGCCCTCGACAGCCCCTACGATTACGATCCGATGTGGCAGAAATGCGTCGACCTCAAGGTGGCGCCGACCTGTCACGTCGGCGGCCAGGGCTGGGGAGCGCGGCGCTCGACCACCAACTACGTCTACAACCATCTCGGCTCCTTCGCCGCGGCCAACGACGCCTCCTGCAAGGCGCTGTTCCTGGGTGGCGTCACCCGCCGTTTCCCCGAACTGCGCTTCGGCTTCCTCGAGGGCGGCGTCGCCTGGGCGGTGATGCTCTACAACGACCTGTTCGAGCATTGGGAAAAGCGCAACATCGCTGCCCTCAAGGAAAACCTCGATCCGGCGCAGATCGACCGCGATCTGCTGCGTGAGCTGGTCGCCGAGTACGGCGGCGACGCCTACGCGCCCTATCTAGACAATTTCAAGGACCACGACGACAAGATGATGGGCGCACGGCCCGGGTTCAATGTCGAGGATTACGACTTCATGAACGATTGGGCCGCCTGCGAGATCGAGAAGGAAGAGGACATCTACGATCTGTTCGTGCCCAAGTTCTTCTTCGGCTGCGAGGCCGACGACCGGACCGTGGCGATGGCGTTCAATTCGGAGCTCAACCACGAGGAAGCGCGGCTGGCGGCCATGTTCTCTTCCGACGTGTCCCATTGGGACGTGCCCGACATGACCGAAACCTTGGTCCAGGCTCACAGTCTCGTCGACAAGGGCCTGATCGACGACAACGACTTCCGCGATTTCACCTTCGCCAACATCGTGCGGCTGCACGGAGAGGTCAATCCCGACTTCTTCAAGGGCACCGCGGTCGAGGATGCCGCGGCCAAGGTCCTGGGCCAGGGAGGGAAATCGCCATGAACGAGCGGCTGGTCGATCAGCTCTACGTCTTGTTGTCGGCGATGGAGACCGATCCGCCGCCGACGTCGCTCAGCGATGACGAGCTCGCCAAACAGCACACGGCCTTCATTCAGAATCTCAAGGACGAGGGGCGACTGATGGGCGCCGGGTCGGCCAGGGATTCGGAAGGACGGCGCTTTACCGACGGCGGACGCCAGGCCGGCGGCTTCATCGTCGTCCGCGGCGGCAGCCTGGCCGAGGCCGAGGCGTTGGCGCAGACCGAGCCCTATTGCCGCGAGGGCCAGCGCAGCATCAAGGTGATTCCCTGGCAGCGGACCTGGTTCGACGATTGAGGCCCTTTCAACCTTAGGGTCGGGCGCATACATATAGTAGTATTGCAACGCGATGCGGCATCGAGCACGGGGTGCCCGAACAGGGGAGAGTGTCATGAAAAAGGTTCTCATCGGTCTTGGGGTGCTGGTCGTTCTGGTGATCGCGGCCGCCCTGATCGTGCCCGCCTTCATCCCGGTCGAGGTCTACAAGCGCGAGATCGTCGCCGGCATCGAGCAGGCCACCGGGCGCAAGGCGCGAATCGACGGCGATTTCAAGCTTTCCGTCCTGCCGCGCGCCGAATTCGTCGCCGGCAAGGTATCGCTCGGCAATGCCAAGGGCGGCAAGGCCGAGAACATGATGACCCTGGACCGGCTGACGGTGAAGGTCGGCATCTTCCCGCTGCTGGGCGGCAACCTGGAGGTCGATGCCCTGGTCGCGGAGAAGCCGGTCATCAACCTCGAGGTCGACCGGCAAGGGCGCGGCAACTGGGATTTCGGCACCGGCGCCAAACCGGGCGCGGCCAAGCCCGAGGCCGGCGCGGCGGCGGGCGGGCCCGGTCTCGGCGGACTGAAGCTCGGCGACGTACGTCTGGTCGACGGCCGCATCAGCTATCTCGATATGAAGACCGGCGCCGCCCATAGCGTCGACGACATCAATCTCAAGGTCGCCCTCCCCTCCCTCTCCAGTCCCATGCGCGCCGAAGGGTCGGTGGTGTGGAACAAGGAACAGCTGACCCTGACCGCGGTGCTCTCCGATCCCAACGCGGCCCTTGCCGGGCGCAGCACCGGTGTCGATATCTCTCTCAAGTCGGCGCCGGTGGGGTTGTCCTTCAAGGGCAAGGCGTCCACGGGCCCGGCGGTCGCCGTCGCCGGGCGCATCGACCTCGCGGTTCCCTCGGTGCGCAAGCTCGCGGCCTGGGCAGGGTCGCCATTGAACGCGCCGGGCACCGGCCTGGGGCCGCTCAAGATTTCCGGCGACCTCGACATGAAGGGCAAGGTGACGGCCTTTCGCAATGCCAAGCTCAGCCTCGATGCGATCGCGGGCGAGGGCAGCCTGGCGTTCGACCAGCGCGGCCGCAAGCCGCTGATCACCGCGGCGCTGAAACTGGGCGAGCTCGACCTTAACCCCTACTTGCCGCCCGAACAGGCGGCACCGGCCAAATCCGGGACGGCACAGCAGGGCCCCGGCGACTGGAGCGACGATCCCATCGATCTGAAGGCCCTCGACGCGATGAATGCGGCCCTGGACCTCACGGTCGCCGGTATCGTCATGCGCAAGATCAAGATCGGCGAATCGGTCCTCAAGGTGACCCTGAACAACGGCACGTTGGTCACCGACCTTTCCAAGATGGCGCTCTACGGCGGCGTCGGTAAGGCCAAGGTCACGACCCGGGGTGGCAGTGCCGTGCCCTCGGTGACCCTGACCTCGACCCTGACCAAATTCCAGGCCAATCCGTTCATGCGCGATGCCATGAATTTCGATCGCATCGAAGGGGCCGCCGATGCCGACGTCAGTATCAACACCCAGGGCCGCAGCCAGCGCCAGATGATCGAGGCCCTCGCCGGCAACGGCAAGGTCACCTTCCGGGATGGCGCCATCAAGGGGGTCAACCTGGGCGCCATGGTGCGGAACGTGAAGAGCGCATTCCTCGATTCCAGCGCGCGGGAAACCCAGAAGACGGACTTCTCTGAGATGGGCGGGACCTTCGTCATCCGGCGGGGGATCCTGACCAACAACGATCTCTTGTTGAAGTCGCCGCTGCTGAGGCTGACCGGCAAGGGGACCGTGGACTTGCCCAAGCGCACGATCGATTACCGGGTCGAGCCGAAACTCGTGGCGACGGCCACGGGACAGGGCGGCGCCGCCTCGGCGACCGGCATTTCGGTGCCGGTGAACGTCAAGGGGCCCTGGCACGACATCAGCTACACGCCGGATCTCGGCGCGGCGCTCGGCGGCATCGCCAAGCAGCCGGAAAAGGCGCTGGAGGGCGTCAAGGGGCTGATTCCGGGGATGGGCGGTGGATCCTCCGGGTCGGGCACCACCACGCAGCCGACGGAAAAACCGTCCTCATCGCCGATCGAAGAAGGACTGAAAGGCCTGTTCGGACGCTAGCGGATACCCCGCGCCTGCCGCGCCGCGGGCCGCCTTGGGGCGCGCCGATCTTGCGGCAGGCCGTCCGTCAGGTCATGCCGTGGCCTCAGCGGAGTTCCGATGTGGTCTTCTGCAGAATGGTGGTCAAGGCCGTGACCACCCGCGGGTCGTAATGGGTTCCCGATAGGGTCATCAGGCGTTGCAGCGCCTCGCCCCGGCTGATGGCGGCGCGGTAGGGGCGCTGCGAGGTCAAGGCATCGTAGGCATCGGCGACGGCGAGAATGCGGGCGCCGATCAGGATGTCTTTGCCTTTGATGCCGTTGGGGTAGCCCGTGCCGTCGAAGAATTCATGGTGCTGGGCGACGATCTTGGCCACCGGCCAGGGGAAATCGACCCGCGCCAGGATGTCGGCGCCCGCCTGGGCGTGCAGCTCGACGATGGCGCATTCCGCCTCGCTCAACTGACCGGGCTTGATCTGGATCTCGAAGGGGATCTGGATGGTCCCGATGTCATGGGCGCGGGCCGCGACTTCGATGCCCTCTTTCTCCTCGGCCGGAAGTTTGAGCTCGTCGCAGATCGCGCCCACCAGCTTGGTCACACGGGCGTGGTGGCCGTGCAGGTAGGGATCGCGGATCTCCACGACGTGCGCCATCTCTTCGAGCGTCTGGGCGGTGGCGGTGCGCAGGTTGCGGTACTGCGACTGCAGGGCGTCTGCCGCATCCACTTCCTCGGTGACGTCGATGGCGGTCCCGACGAGATAGCGCGTATCGGCATTGTGTCCCTGGTAGGGCTCGGCCTGGATCTGAAACGTGCGTGGGCCGTGCCGCGTGTTGAACATGCAGAGGAACCTGTCCTCTTCGCCGGAGGTCGCTTTGAGGAATGCCTTGTAGGCCTCCTCCTGCTGGTCCTTGGGAATCAGGTCATACAGGCTGCGGCCGATGATGGTGTTCACGGAACGGCCCATGGCCTTGGCGAAGGCCGAATTCACCTCTTCGATGCGTGCCTCGGCATTGACGAAGAACATCGGGCTCGGCACCATTTCGATGGCGGCGCGCTGTCCGGCATCGAGGGTTCGCGGCGCGACCTTGGACAGGATCAGGGCGCGCATGACGGGATGAAGGATCAGGCCGAGAAGCACGGCGCCAATGGTGAACGCACCGCCGAGTTTGAGCACGCCGATGCTGGTGACGGTGCCGCCGCCGAAGAAGAGCCGGGAGACGACACCGGGATCGGCGAGGAACATCCACATCAAAACGGCGCCGAGAAGGAACAGTGCGCCGAGCGCCGCCAGAAGGCGGGCGTACATTTCCAAGCGCGGGCTGTTGCGCGCGTCGGGCCGCGGGATTCGGGTGGCCACCAAGGCGCCCTCTTCCAGCGGGATATCCCACGATTCTGTTTCTCGTCTGGCGGAGGGTTCCAATTCCGGTTCAAGGACCGGTTCTTGGGGGCTGTGGTGTTCCGGTGGGCTCGACACGATCATAATCCCGATGGCCGTTGACGGATGGCGGACGCATTATAGGCATTTCCCGCGACATATGGATAAAATGCAAAACAAATTTTGCGAGTATTAAAAACAGAATTGAAAATGCCTATTTCGATGTGCCCTCGCCTGCCTTTCGCATGTATTTCGTCCTTTAGAGAATTTTTATACTTTTTGAGTAGTTGGAACGGCGTTTCAGTCGCTTTTCTGCTTCCTTTGACCGTCGCGCAATGTACCGGCCGGTGGTCCAGCGTCGGCGTCTCACGACGCACATACCGGAGGTTCATCATGGCTTTGATAACGCCGTTCACCATTTTCGTGATTGGTTTCCTTGGCCTGGCCATCGTCGTCATTTTCCTCGGCGTCAAGACCGTGCCCCAGGGCTTCGAGTACACCATCGAGCGTTTCGGCCGCTATACCCACACCCTTCGGCCGGGGCTTCACCTGATCGTTCCGATGATCGACCGGGTCGGTGCCAAGCTCAACATGATGGAGCAGGTGCTCGATGTCCCCAACCAGGAGGTCATCACCAGGGACAATGCCATGGTCGCGGTGGACGGCGTGGTTTTCTACCAGGTCGTCGATGCGGCCAGCGCCGCCTACGAGGTGCGTCAGTTGCAGCTTGCCATCCTCAACCTCACAACCACCAACATCCGGACGGTGATGGGATCGATGGACCTCGACGAACTGCTGTCCCAGCGCGACCGCATCAACGCGCAGCTGCTGACCGTGGTCGACGAGGCGACGACGCCCTGGGGCGTCAAGGTGACGCGGATCGAGATCAAGGACATTTCACCCCCGGCCGAATTGGTCGATGCGATGGCCCGGCAGATGAAGGCGGAGCGCGACAAGCGGGCCGAGATCCTTACCGCAGAGGGCGAGCGCCAGGCGCAGATCCTCAAGGCCGAGGGCGAAAAGCAATCTGCCATTCTGGAAGCCGAGGGGCGCCGCGAGGCCGCCTTCCGCGATGCCGAGGCGCGCGAACGCGAGGCGGAGGCCGAGGCCCGGGCCACCAATATGGTGTCCGAGGCGATCGCCTCCGGCGATGTGCAGGCGATCAACTACTTCGTCGCCCAGCGCTACGTCGAGGCGCTGAAGGATATCGCCTCGTCCAACAACCAGAAGCTCATCATGATGCCCCTGGAGGCCTCCAGCGTCATCGGCTCCATCGCCGGCATCGCCGAGATTGCCCGAGACGCCCTGCCCCGCACCGGGCCCGGCGGTGGGACGGGTGGCGGTGGCGGCAGTCCGTCGGGCGGCAGCGCCATTCCGCGCACCGGCACCTGATGGCCGAGCGGAGACGGGGTTCGCCCAAGCGGCGCGCAGAAACGGAGAGACCGACCCATGTCCTTTGACGATCTGGCTTTCTGGCACTGGTTCGCCCTGGCGACGGTGTTCATCATCATCGAAATCTTCGTTCCCGGCATCGCCTTCCTGTGGCTCGGCATCGCCGGCATCGTCGCCGGCCTGTGCTTGCTTTTGTTCCCGGCGATGCCGGTGGAGGTCCAGGTCGTGATCTTCGCCGTGGTCGCGGTGATCACCACCGTCACCGCCCGGATGGTGATCGGGCGCACCACCAAACCCAGCGATCGCCCCGGCCTCAACCAGCGCGGCCGCAGCCATGTCGGGTCGTCCTATCTTCTGGTCGGCGATACCGAAAACGGGCACGGCAAGGTCCGCATCGGCGACACCGTCTGGTCGGTCAAGCTGGCGCCGGGCGGCACGGAACTGCGCGCCGGCACGGCCGTCAAGGTGGTGGATGTCACCGGGGCGACACTGGTCGTGGAAGCGACGGAGACGACGGAACCCGGTCAGCCCGACGGCGGGACCTCCGCTGCCGCCGATTGAGGCACCGGCGCCCGGCCGGGCCCAGGGCTTGCCCGCGACGGGGCGCTTGACCTCCCATCAGCCGTTTGTCCGCGGGCCGGCGCCGCCGCCGGTTTCACGCTACGGGGTTGCGGATGGCGGCGCCTGGGGCTATGTGATCGCCATGCGGAGAGGTGGCAGAGTGGTCGAATGCGGCGGTCTTGAAAACCGTTGAGCCGAGAGGCTCCGGGGGTTCGAATCCCTCCCTCTCCGCCATTTTCGTTCGATGAATTGCGGGACCTAACGAGCCGAGGGCGGGAATGCGCCCCTCCGTGCCCGGGATGTTTCCCCCGCCGGCCGATCGATGGCCCGGCGGGCCGCGTCAGTCCTCGTAACCGAAGGCCTCGATCCAGGGCTTCAGGATCGGCAGAACGGGCGCGAACTTGTCCTCGTAATTCTTCCACCGCCCGATGGCTTGGGAATAGAGCGGCTTGATGACCTGGTTGTAGCTGGGCGTCTTGATGGTCTCCCGGTTCAAGGCCGTTTCCCGATAGTTGAGGACGTTGTCGTTCCACTCGAGGCCGAGAAAATCGATCAGCGGCCGGCAGGCGTCCTCGAGGTCGTGAACCAGCGCCTCGTATCGCAATTCGTGAACCTCGAGGTCGAGGCGGCTCCTGTAGGCCTGCCACAGCCCCATCACCGCATCGTAGAGCGTGGCCGTCCGCTCGAGGCTCAGGAAATTCGCCATGGCGTCGTTGGCATCGAAGTTCTGGATGAAGCAGCTGAGAACGCAGTCGCAGGGATGGCGCTCGATAAAGATGTATTTGGCTTTCGGGAACACCCGGTGGATGAGGCCGACGCTGGTGATGTTGAGTGGATATTTGTCGACCACGACCTTGCGCCGTTGCGAGGGGGGGATCTGCCGATCGAGCTCCTGGGCATAGGTCGCCCGCAGTTGCTCGATGTCGCCTTCGGACAACCGGTTGAGGGAGTCGACGGTTTCGGGCCGCCCGAAGGCCGCTCTCATGGTGTCGACCATCGGCATCTCCTCGACGACGCTGATCTCCGGATGGCCGCGGAGGATGGTATCCAGCAGTGTCGTTCCCGACCGCGGGAAGCCCACCAGAAAAGTCAGTGACGGCTCGGCAGGGCCGGCCTCTGGGACCGTCCAGGCCGGCGCCGTGCCCGATCTCCAGGAGTCTCTCCTGGATAGGACGGCGTCGAGGAACTTGTCGGGATCGAAGCGTTGATACTGCGGAGAGGCTTCCGCCAGCTCGTTGACCGCGCAAAACGCGCTGAAGGCGTCGTCGAAGCGCTGAAGCCGATCGTAGGTTTTGCCCAGCAGGACGAGGTAGATACTCCTGAACTGCGGGTTGAAATCCTCGGCTCTGATTTTCTCCAGATCGGAAATCGCCTCTTCGAAGCGCTCCTTTCGGCTCGCGAGCTGGGCCCGTCGCAGCAGGATCTTCGGCGAGTCTTCCTTCAGGACCCGTTGTGCATTGGCGAGAGCCTTTTCGAATTCGGGCACCTTGTTGGTTCTTTCGTACAATTCGCACAGGTTGTCATGGGCCTCGGCAAGATCGGGCTTCGCGCGCAACGCATCCAAATAGCTTGCGATGGCGTCTTCCAGACGGCCGAGGTCCTTGAAGGCGATGCCGAGATTGCTGTGGGCCTCGGCGTATCCGGGGCGAAGCTCGAGCGCCCGTTGGAAGCTCGCGGCGGCGTCTTCGGCATCGCCCCTATCCAGCAAGGCGACGCCGAGGTTGTTGTGGGCCTCGGCATAGCCGGGGCGAAGCTCAAGCGCCCTTTGGTAGGCGGCGACGGCGTCGTCACACGCGCCCTTGTCCTTGAGGGCGACGCCGAGGTTGTTGTGGGCCTCGGCATAGTCGGGGCGAAGCTCGAGCGCCCTTCGGTAGGCGGCGACGGCGTCGTCACACGCGCCCTTGTCCTTCAGCGCGACGCCGAGGTTGTTGTGGGCCTCGGCATAGTCGGGGCGAAGCTCGAGCGCCCTGCGGTAGCTGGTGATGGCGTCCTCGAGCTCACCCATGTCCCTAAGGACGATTCCCAGATTGTTGTGGGCCTCGGCAAAATCGGGGCGGACCTGCAAGGCGCGCCGGTAACTGACCGCGGCGCCCGCCAAATCGCCTTTGGTCCTCAGCGCAACCCCCAGATTGCAATGGGCTTCGGCAAATTGAGGATGCAACGCGGTCGCCTTCTTGCCGGCGGCTATGGCGTCATCCAGGCGGCCGACCTCCCTCAGGGAGACCGATAGGTTGGCGGCGATCGATGCATCATCGGGGAGCGCGGCGGCGGCGCTCTCGAGCTCTTCAACCGCGGCGGGATGATCGCCCAAGGAGGCACAGACCGCACCAAGCAGCCCTTGGACAGCGGCCCTATCCTGTTGGTTCAGGGGTTCGCTCAGCAGCAGGCGCAGCGTCTTCTCCGCAGCCGTAAACCGCTCTGCACGGGCATCGTGAAGCGCCGATTCAAGAAGGTCCTGCGGATTGACCGTCATGATCACCTTGATGAATTTCGATCGAGTGGACAGTGAGGTGCACCTAAAACCGGGCTAATGCAACGGCTAATTCTGCACCGGGACCGTCATCTCGCGGCTCGGCATTCCACCTGCCGCCGGGCCCAGGCCTGGGCTCAGGAGAGGCGTAACCCTGGCGCATCGACGGCCGACAGGCAGGCGGTCGGAGGCGTTGGCCGGTGGCGCTCTTCGTCTCTCATGGCATCTAACGTTTGTGCGATATCGCTCGGCGGAGGATTATGTCAGCCTGAATCCTCAAGATTGGGCCGCCCGGCGGCGGAACGGAGGAGCAAGACATGGTTCTCAGCGAAAAACAGGTCAGGCTCGTGTTGGCGGCGTTCGGCCTCGGTTGCTTCGCCCTGTTGCTTACCCTCGAAATCGCCACTGAGAGCGACGAGATTTCCCTCCTCGACGTCGCCGTCGATGCGCTCACCATCCTTCTCACCATCGGTGCCGCCGTCGGCGTCGCCCTGCTGGCCCAGCGCATCCACAGCCAGCACGAAGAGAGACTGACCCTGATCCGGGAGTTGGATGCGGCCCGGTCGCAGGGCGACCACTGGCGCTCCAAGGTCGAATCCTACATGGCCGGGGTGCGGGTCGAAATGGAGAAGCAGTTCGATGAGTGGGGCATGACGGCGGCCGAAAGGGAAATCGGCCTGCTCATACTCAAAGGCCTGAGCCACAAGGAGATCGCCTCCCTGAGGGGGACCTCGGAGGCGACCGTGCGCCAGCAGGCCCAATCGATCTACGGCAAATCGAACTTGCCCGGCAAGACCGCTTTTTCCGCCTATTTTCTCGATGATGTGTTCGCCCCCGAAATGGCCGGCGACGGCCACTGGCCGCACTGACCGGCGGTCCCGGCACCACCATCTCTCGTTTGTGCCGCCGCACCCGTAGGCAGCGCGACCGTTTCTAACCATGCGGACGACCGCGGTCGGCGCTCGTTTTCGCGCGCGCTCCGTCGAATGGCGGATAAATCGGCGGCGGTCCGGGCCCGGCATCCGGCACATGCATGATCTTTTTCCTGCGGCCGTCCGATTTATCTGCGGAGAGGGCGTGGCTGATGATGGTCGCGTTTGGCGCACCTCCGACCGTTTCCGGACCATGCGGGAAGACTGGGCGGCGGCGCGATCCGGGGACCAAGGCCCCGACTTTTGGATAAGGAGAAAGCCCATGCGATACCCCCTTCAACCGGCCCTTCCTGCCCACCTGCCCGCCTCCTCGGGCCCCCGCCGTGGGATGCCTGAATGGATTAGGGCATCGGTTGCAGCCATCGCCATAGCGGCCCTCGCGCCGTCGCCGGTCTTGGCCGAGGAAATCCCCCTCGCCGAGGCGGTCGTCCTTGCCGAACTCAACGATACCGACGGCGATCTGGGCTTCCACGCCCTGATCGACGGCGAGGGCTGGAAGCGGCTCAAGATCGTCGATCCCAGCAAACGCGTGATCCTCGATGTGATGAACAAGGGACGCCTTGCCAAGCAGGGCCTGACCGAACTGTTCTTCGAAAGCGCGGAGCCCGGATTCGACGAACTCACCGCCGAGGAATTCTTCGAACGGTTCCCCGAAGGGGAATATGAGATCGAAGCCGTCGGCATCGAAGGCGACACGCTCGAGGGTGAGGCGCTATTCACCCACGTGATGCCCGCTCCCGCCAACATCACCAGTCCGGTCAGCGATTGCGAGACGCCGATCGAGCTGGGCGCAGGGGTCGATTTGGTGATCGCCTGGGATGCGGTGACGACCTCCCATCCGACCATCGGTACCAGCGACCCGGGGATCGTCATTACCGGTTACGAGGTGACGGTCGAGCGCGAGGAACCGGAGCCGGTACTCGTCTACCGGGTCGATCTTCCGGCCGACGCGACCACCCTCACCGTCCCCGCAGCCTTCATGGCGCTCGGTACCGCGTTCAAATTCGCGGTCTTGTCGCGTGAGGCCAGCGGCAATCAAACCTCGGTGGAAAGCTGCGTCGACGTCGCCGAGGATTAGGCCCCTCCCGGCCTACCCCTAGAGGCCTCCGGCTCCATCGGCGCCTTATCGCCGGCCTCCTCCACCGCGCCGATGGAGCCCTCTTTTTCCTAGGGATCCGACCGATCGGTCCGCGGGCGCACCGGGCGCGCGGTCAAAGCCCGAATTCGTATTCGAGGAACAGTCCCAGGGTTTCGGTCACGATGCCGGCCGTGTCCAGGTGGCGCCAACCGCCGCTGAGCTTGACCTTGTTCTCGAAGGTATAGCCGAGCGAAATCTCGGTCTGGCTGTCATCGTTGTCTCCCGTCCCCGGGGCCCTGGTTTCCTGTCCCGTCCAGGAGAGAACCAGGGACCAGGGGCCGCGCCGCATCTCGGCGGCGGTGGTGAGGAATTCGGCATCGGTTTGGGCGGTGCCTTTGAAATCCGCAAGCCGCGCCCATTCGAGGAGTAAGGCCAGGGTCATCGGGGCCAAGGCGAACTCTTGGGTGACACCGATGGCGAAACCGGTTTCGGCATGTTCGCCGGAACCTTCGGAGTCCCGGTAAAGATAGCCCAGGTGGTAGGCAAACCCGGGCAGGGACGGTACCTCCGCACCATCGACGGCGATAGAGAAGGACGAGAAATCCTCGGTATTGCCCGCCCCGCCATCGGATTTCCGCAAGCGGCCGCGGCTGGCGAACGCCGAATCGGAGAGCGCCGTGGTGTCTGCGAAAAATGTGCCGAAGGTCAGGCTGTGGGTGCCGCTTTGCCGGTCGCCAATGCGCAGCTCCGCGGCGATGCCGATCTGTTCTGAAATCTCGTAATCGGCCAAGTCACCGCCCCAGATGCCGGGCGTGCGGTCCCAGGCGATGCCGAATTTCTGTCCGAACTTGCCGATGCGTAAGACCAGCGCGCCATCGTCGTAGGTGCCGTAAACCTCCTCGACGTAGAGGCCGAGATCTTCGAAAAACCGGTCTTCGCCGGGGCCGGGGTCGAGAACGGGTTCGAACACGAACAGGGACTTGAGGGCAATCCTGGGCGCCAGCGTCGCGGTGATGGCCGCCTCTATGGTGGCGAAGGTGTCGTTCCGCTCCTCAGCCGGGTCGTCGGATTTGAAATTCCAATCGTTCTGGAGCTCCAAAGTGACCGTGGCGGAGATCGGATCCGGCTTTTGCTCGGCCTGGGCGGGGACGATGGTGCCGGCGATGATGACGGCGAACACGAGAAACTTGCAAAAGGAGGGGTAATGCATGCGGCATCTAACCACGCATGGTAAGGGGATTCCAGATGCCACTCAGGCGTCCGGTCGGCACGAGGAATTCGTCAACCGGCGCCTTCACGCGGCCGTGAGTTTGCCGGGTATCAGCGGTTCCCGAATAGGCCTTTCCCGATGAGCGATTTGCGCTAACATCACGAGGGCGAAATACCAGACGGCGCCGGGCCAACGGCGCCGCCGCGCTTAACGCGCGGGAGCACAGGGGGAGACCATGGATCAGACCGTCGACCGGGTCGTCGCGCATAGCGCGCGCCGGAGCGCCGATCCCGACATTCTCGCATATGCCGGCCCGCCGGGATCGCGGCGACGAGCCGGGACCGCCGGCCGCGAAGCTCCCGGTTGGCAGGCCCGTCCGGGCACGCGTATAGTTTCACAAGTCAAGTGCCATCAAAGGTAAGGGAGGACACAGGCATGGTATCTTTTCCGAGAATCCGTTTCACCCCGGCGCTGATTGCGCTCGTTGCGGTGATGGGCCTGGGAATACCCCAGGGCAGCGCCGCCGAACTGGGTAAGACCCTCGAGGAAGTCAAGGCCCGCGCGAAAAGTGAGGGCACGGTCCACCTTGCCGTCACCTGGCGCAAGAAACTCCGTAAGGCGCTCACCAAGGCGATCAGAAAAAACACCGGCGTCAAGATCAAGGTCACCCGCGTGCGCGGGCTGGCCAGCCGCGAACGCATCCTCAACGAGGCCATCGGCGGCGTGAACAAGTTCGACTTGGTGAATGTCTCCGGCGAATTGCGGGAGCAATACAAGAAGGCCGGCGCCATCGTCAAAGTGCCGTTCCGCAACTACTTCCCCGATCTCGATGCCGAGACCTTCAGCCCCGACGGCTACTTCGCCGCGACCGGCTTCAGCAAATACGGCATTCTCTACAACACCAAGCTGGTGCCGAAGGACAAGGTTCCCACCGGTTGGGACGACTGTATATCGGCCCGCTGGAAGGGCAAGGTCGGGGTGATGACGCGGCCGCGGGCGTACACCGCCCTGTGGGCCGGATGGGGACGCGAGAAGAGCCTCGCCTTCCATCGCAAGCTCAAGGCCAATAGTCCGGTCTGGAGCACCGGCAACACCGATACCGGCACCAAGGTCGCGACTGGCGAATTTCCTATCGCCTGCGGCATGGGGCTGCACGCGCTGGTCAACGTGAAACGGCGCGATCCGACGGCGCCGCTCGCGTTCGTCATGCCCAAGGACCTGCCGATCCAGGTTGGCGAGGCGCTGGCGCTGATGAAGGATTCGAAAGCGCCCAACGCGGCGGTGTTGGTGGTCGGTTTCCTGGCCTCGGCCGAGGGGCAGTCCCACTACTACCTTCAGGGCCGTTCGTCACCCTTCGTCAAGGGCTCGAAGTCCTGGAAGATGCTGCAGCAAAGCGGCGCCAAGCCGGTCTGGGGTGGATGGGAAGCCTCGGGCAAGGCCGAAGCGGCGGCCAGCGGCGAGATCATCCAGGCTTGGGGGTTCCCCAAGGCCAGGTAGGTCGTCCGACGACCGGGACTGAGGCCGATGTACTCCGATCCCGCCGCCCGCCCGAGTCTCCTCGGGCGGCTCGGCGGCACCTGGGACCGGATCAGGAACAACGCAATGGTGCTGGGCGTCAGCGCCGTGCTGGTGTTCCTGATCCTGGTGCCGGTGGTGCGTCTGATCATCAACAGCTTCCTCGAAGGACACCCCTCGGTGCCCGAAGGCTGGACGCTGGACAACTACGTTTCGGCCTTTTCCCTGCCGATCTTCTACAAGGCCTTGGGGACGACCATTTGGATCTCGGCCGTCGGCACCTTCGTGACCCTGGCCATCGCGGTGCTGTTCGCCTGGCTGATCGAACGCACCGATATGCCGTTCCGCAACCTCGCCTGGGTCCTGATTCTGATCCCCATGGCGATCCCGGGCGTCCTCTTCGCCCTCGGCTGGACGCTGCTGCTGTCGCCCAAGGTGGGGGCGCTCAACATGCTGTTGCGCGACGCGTTCGGCCTGATCGGCATCACCTTCGATCAAGGGCCGATCAACATCTACTCGTTGGGCGGCCTGATCTTCCTCGACGGCGTGCGCGGCGTGACCACCGTGTTTTTGATGGTGGTGGGCTCGTTCCGCATGATGGACCCGAGCCTCGAGGAGGCGGCGCGGGTCTCCAAGGCCGGCACCTTCGGCACTTTCATGCAGGTCACCCTGCCGGCGATGTTGCCGGCGGTGCTGGCGGCGGGGATGTATTCCTTCATCTCCAGCATGGAGAGCTTCGAAGCCCCCCTTGCGGTCGGGCTTCCGGGCGGCATCTTCGTGCTCTCGACCCTGATCTACTTCACCACCCGCATCCAGGCGCCCCTCGATTACGGCCTCGCCGCCGTTTTCGGCGTGACCTACATGTTGATCATGGTGTTGCTGCTGATCGGCTACCGCCGCGTGGTGCGCAATTCGGAGAAGTACTCGACCATCACCGGCAAGGGCTTTCGTCCCCGGGTGACCAGCATCGGCCGCTGGCGCTGGCCTGCCTTCGGCATGTTCGTGGTCTATTTCCTGGTCGCCGTGGTGGCGCCGTTCATCATCCTCGCCTGGACCTCGTTCCTGCCGAGCTACCGCATCCCCTCGGCAAGCGCCCTACCCTTGCTCACCCTTTCCAACTACATCGAGGTGTTCGAGACCGAGCGCGTCCTCGACGTGGTCTGGAACACGCTCTATCTGATGCTGGTCACGGCGACGGTGACGATGCTGTTCGCCTTCATAACCTCCTGGGGGATCGTGCGTTCCCAGGTGCGCGGCGCCGGACTGCTCGACAGTTTCGTGTTTATCCCCCACGCTATCCCCGGCATCGTCATCGCGCTGGCGCTGATCATGGCCTATCTCAGCCCGCCCCTCAGGTACCTCGGCATCTACGGTTCCATGACCATCCTGGTGATGGGACTGGTGGTTTCCTACATCTCGTTCGGAACGCGGCTGATGAACAGCGCCATCATGCAGGTGCAAAAGGAGCTCGAGCAGGCCGCCTATGTCGCCGGTGCCGGCACCATGCGCACCATGTTCGCGATCACCCTGCCGCTCCTTTTCCCCGCCTTCGCCGCCGGCTGGATCTGGGTCGCGGTGCATGCGCTGAGGTCCTTCTCCATCCCCATCATGCTGGCGAGCCGGGATAACGAGGTCTTCGCCGTTCTCCTGTGGGAATATTGGGACGAGGGTTCGGCGTCCCTGTCGTCGGCCCTTGGGGTTTTGATGATTCTGGTGCTGATCCCCTTGACGCTGCTGTTGCGCCGCTTCATTACCCAGATCAGCGAACAGAGATAGGTACCGCATGATGAAGGTCAGCGTCCGCCGATTGGTCAAGAACTACGATACCGCTCAGGGGCGGGTAACGGCGCTGGCCGGCATCGATTTCGACATCGAGCCGGGCGAGTTCTACACGCTTCTCGGGCCGTCGGGCTGCGGCAAATCGACCACCCTTCGGTGCCTTGCCGGGCTGGAGTATCCCGACGGCGGCGAAATCGTCATCGGTGACAAGACCGTCGCCGGCGGCGGACGATCGTTGCCGGCCAATCTGCGGCCCATCGGCATGGTGTTTCAATCCTATGCCATCTGGCCCCACATGACGGTGTTCAACAATGTCGCCTTTCCCCTCAAGCAGATGAAGTCGCGCGTGCCCAACCCCGCGCGCACCGAACGGGTGATGGAGGCGCTCAGGCTGGTGAAGATGGAGGAGCTCGCCGACCGGCCGACGCCGTTCCTGTCGGGCGGCCAGCAGCAGCGGGTCGCCCTGGCCCGGGCCCTGGTGTCCCGGCCCGAGGTGTTGCTGCTCGACGAGCCGCTGTCAAATCTGGATGCCAAGCTGCGCGAGGAATTGCGCCTGGAGATCAAGGAGCTTACCCGCAAGCTCGGCATCACCTCGCTTTACGTGACCCATGATCAGCTCGAGGCCTTGGCCATGTCGGACCGGATCGCGGTGATGCTGGAAGGGCGCATCCTGCAGCAGGGCACGCCGCGCGAGATCTACCTCAAGCCGGAAACGCCCTTCGTCGCCCAGTTCGTGGGCCAGGTGAACTTCTTCCGGGGCGGCGTGGCCGCGGCCCCGGAAAACGGCATGGCCAGGGTAGATATCGGCGGCAGTGCGGTGGCCTGTGCCCTGCCCCCCGGTGTCGGCGTCGGCGACAAGGTGGTCGTCGCCGTCAGGCCCGAAAGCATGAACGCGTCGCGAACCATGACCCAGGAGAACGGCCTCAACGTCGTTAAGGGCCAGTTGCAGCAAGCGGTGTTCCTGGGCGATTCCATCGACTGCCAGGTTTCGGTCGGCGATCAGGTCATTCGCGCCAAGGTCGAACAGAACGCCGAGCTCGGCCTCGGCGAGACCTTGTACCTGGCCTTTCGTCCCGAGGCCTGCACGTTGTTCCGGCAGTGACGGCGGGCTTTATGCTTGCGGCTGCCAAGTACCACCAATCCGGCGATATCGTTACCAGGCGGTATGGGCCGATGCGAAAGAGAAGGAGTTAAGTGATGGATGCCTCGGCAATCGGCGATGTCGCCAAGAACGTGGAACGGATCAGCCGCATGGATATCCCCGGCGGCGGGCAGATCACGGTGCAGGGGGATCTCGCCTTCGTCGGCCATATCGATCCGCCGGCAGGGACCTCGATCATCGACATTTCCGATATCGAGAACCCCAAGCTTTTGAGCCGCCTCGAGATCGAGCCGGGCAACCATTCCCACAAGGTCCGGGTCCATGGCGACGTGATGGTCATCAACAACGAGAACCATACCCGCCACCTCCGCGCGGCGGGCCTGCAACTGCCGGCCGCCCGCGAACGGCTAACCACCGAGCTCGGCCGCGCGCCCAGCGACAGTGAACTGGCCGCGGTGTTCAATTACAGGGCCGAGGACATCCCCGCCATGCTGAAAGCGGCGGAGAGCGAGTACGATTCCGGCGGCATGCGGGTTTTCGATATTTCCGATCCCGCCAACCCGCGCGAGACGGCGTTCTTCAAAACCCACGGCAACGGCGTACACCGGTTCGATTTCGATGGCACCTATGCCTACCTTTCCACCGGCATGGAGGGCTACGCGCGCAATATCGTGGTGATCGTGGATCTCTCCGACCCGGCCAATCCCCGGGAGGTCTCGCGCTGGTGGCTGCCGGGCCAATGGGTCGCCGGCGGCGAGACGCCGGAGACCGAACTGCGCTACGAATGCCACCACCCGCTGCGCTTCGGCGATCGCCTCTATGTCAGCTACCATGCCGCCGGCATCGTCATTCTCGATATCAGCGACATCACCAAACCGCGCATGCTGAGCCACTACAACTATCATCCGCCGTTCCGCCCCTCGACCCATACCTTCGCCCGCATGCCCTTCCCCCTGGGCGGCCGCGATGTCGCGGTGGTGGTCGACGAGCAGCCGGGCCGCCCGCGTGAGGGGCAGGTGCCGGCGTTCATGTGGTTGTTCGACGTCAGCGACGAGACCGATCCCCAACCGCTTTCGTCCTTCACGGTGCTGGAGGAATCGACGCCCCACCGGCTTGGCGATCTGAGCCCGCGGGTGGCGCGCTTCGGTGCCCATCAGTGCCACGAGCGCATGACCGACAGCCTGGTCTATGTCGCCTGGTTCCGCGGCGGCCTGCGTGTGGTCGATATCGCCGATCCCATGAAGCCCGAGGAGGTCGGCTATTTCATTCCCGAGCCAATGCCGGGAACCGAGACCGTGCAGTCCAACGATGTGTTCGTCGACGATGCCGGGCGGATTTTCCTGATTGACCGTTTCAAGGGACTGGAAATCCTCAAATACACCGGTCCCGAGGGGCAAAAAGGACCGTCCTGATCGGCCGCCCCTCAGGCGTGCGCCCCGACCGCGACGGTCATCTCGCCGATGCCCTCGAAGCGGGCTGAGATGACGTCGCCGGGGTGAACCGGCTCTGAGATGGCGGGGGTGCCCGCCATGATGACGTCGCCCGGATAGAGCGTATAAAAGCTCGAGGCATGCGCGATCAGGGTGGCGACGTCAAAGGCGAAGTCCCGGGTGTTCGCCTCATGCACCAACTGGCCGTTGACCCGAAGCGAATTCTCGACGTTGTCCGGGTCGGGAAGCTCGTCCTTGGTGACGATCCAGGGCCCGAGGACGGCATAGCTGTCGATGGATTTTCTTGAACTCGGGCTTTCCGTGCCGCGCAGGCTGATATCGAGGCCGATGCAGTAGCCAAACACGTGATCGAGCGCCGCCTCTCGGGGAATATCGGTCCCGCCCGTACCGATCACCACCGTCAGTTCGGCTTCGGGATCGTTCCGCCTGTCGAGGAAGCGCAAGGCGATGCCGTCCGAAGGTCCGGCCAGGGCACTGGTCGCCTTGATGAACATGTGAACCGGATCGCCGTCCTGCCGGCTCTGGCTTCCCCTTCCCAGTGGATTGGACTCCTTGGCGAGGTCCCGGCGGTTGCGGGCGATGCCGATGATCTTGCCGGGGTTGGCGACGGGGCTCCGGAGGGCGATCTCGGCAAGCGGCTCACGGGCGCCGGCCTCGGCTGCGGCCTCGATCGCGGGCTGCAGCGCCGCGACGTTGGAAATGAGCGCATCGCCGCTGGGATAGGGCCAACGGACCGGCTCGAGGCTATCGAGGGCGGCGCTGACGTCGACAACCTCATCGCCGACGACGAGTCCCAAACGGTCATGGCCGAACCTGCACAATCGCATCGCGCCGCATCCTCCCTCAAAATATGAATTCTAAACCAAAACGCCTCTCAAGGGCGCGTCCCGTCATGGGCCGTATACCTCGTCGGCGAGGCCCGCCTGGCGTCAGGCCCCGGCGACGCGCCGTGCGAAAAGGGCGATACCCCCTAGGGCGAAGATCATTGCCGCGCCGATGATCAGGAAGCTTCCGCCGATGCCAGACGCATCCGCGACCGCGCCCATGATGACCGGCAGCACCGTTGAGGCCATGCGGTTGGCGGTGATGCGCACACCGACCCCCTTGCCCTGGGACTGGGCATCGGCCGCCTGGGATAGGATCGACAGCATCAGGGGCATGCTCATGCCGGCCGAGGCACCCCAAACTCCGGCGACGATCATCAACACCCAATAGGTGTCGAACAAAGGCGGGATGGAGATGAAGACGATCGTGCCCGCAACGGTGATGAACAGCAGGATCAGCGGTTTGACGATTTTCGCCAGGCGGCCGGCGAGCAGGGCCGCGCCTGCACCGAACAGGCCGGCGGCGGACATCAGAAAGCCGATCTCGGTACCGGTCAGGTTGATGCTTTCGAGATAGACGACGTAAAACGAGCCGCGGACGGCATAGGTGGTGTTGCGCAGGACCGAAATCATCACCACCAGGGCGATGACGGGGACCGCGAGCATCGCGAACGCCTCCACATAGCTCGACAGGCGGGGGATGAAGTCGCGGGCGCGAATGCGGTCTCCGGCACGGGCAAGCTCTTTGGAGGGCGCGGGCAAGATGAGCGCGGCGACGAACACTCCCGCCGACCACAAGGCCATGGTCAGAAACCCGCCCCACGCGCCGAGATGATCCCATGCCGCGCCGATGATCGGCGGCACCGTCAGGTTGCCGATCAACGCCGCCGAGCTCAGCCGCCCCGAATGGATGGCATCCCCCTTCATGATCTGCCCGATCAGGGTTTGGGTCCCTACCCACGACATGGTCGTCGCCAGGCCGCCCAGCATCTGCAGGAGGATGACCGCCCACACCCAGTCGGCCATGGGAAAGATAAGGTGGACGATGACGCCGACGACGGCGAAGACCATCATCACCCGCTTGGCGCCGAGATGGTCCATCATGGCGCCGCCATGTATCGACAGCAGGGTCGGCAGGAAGTTCCGCGCACCCAGGATGATCCCGATCACGAAGGCGGAAGGTTGCAGGGTCGCAACGACCCAAAGCGGAACGAGAAGTCCCGCCATGTTCTGCATGCTGGTGGAGAGATAGCCCGATGCATAGACCGCGTTTTGCACGCGCAGGGGTATCTCGTCGGTGGCGGTATCGGCCAACCTGGGTCGTCCTCGTTCTCGTTTGCTCCGGCCCGGCATCCGCGGGCTTGTGACCGGCTGCGGTGTCTTGCGATCGTGTGTCAGCCGGGATCACTACTCATAAAACATGGGGCGGAAAAGACAAAGCGATTGAGGGCCACCGGATCGGGCTTTTTCCAGGGATGCCGGAGCCACGAACGGAAAAAGGGCGGAGCCGAGGCCCCGCCCTTGGTTCGAGTTTGGTTGGTGGAGCTGTTTAGGACTTGCAGTCCATCTCCCCAGCGTAGCTCTTCGGGCCTTCCCACTTGATCGTGCAGGTCATGCCGGCCTTGATCTTCTTGCGGCTGGCCTTCTTGCCGTCGATCTTGGCCTTGGTGTAACGGCCGCGCATGCGACCATTGTGAACCTTGCCGTCGACCTTGATCGAGAACTTGCTGCCGCGCTTGTTGACCTTGGTGATGGTTCCGGTGACGGTCTGCCACTGGACCTGGCGAACCGGCGATTTCGGGTTTGCGAGGAGCTTAGAGTAGCGGTCGTAGAGGGCCCGCGGCTTCTTGCCCAGCTCTTCGACGAGATTCTGCACGGTCTCTCCGTCGGACGGGCTGGTGAGAAGCCGAACCTTCTTGGCTTCGGCGATATATAGGGGATCCGCATGGGCGTCCATGAACGCCTTGCGCAGCGCCTTCGTCACGTCGGGTTTCAGCCCCGGAGGCCCCGCGAAGGGCCGGGCCATGAAGAACGGGGCCTCGAGCATTTCGATAAGGTCCCGGTCGGCCTGATTGGTCATCAGTTCCCGCGCTGTCGGCGCGTCAGGAAATTCCGGCAGACGCGTCTTTGTAGCGAACTGCAAAACCACGCGGATCGGGGTCTTGGCGGGGTCGAGCCAGTGCGGCATCGCCGTCTTCATCGAGGCGTAGCCGACCATCCGCGCCTGAGCCTCGCCGCGTTCGACCGCGAGGTAAAGGGTGTTGCCGCCGGGATAGCCGCGCAAGGGTTGAACGTTGATGCGAAGGATGTCCTTAAGAATGATCGGCACGTCGGTGCCGTCGGAACCGAACGAGGTGGCCGCGAAGTTGAGCGGCTTCTTGAGTTTCTGCATATCCTCGATGGACTTGATGCCCGTATCCTTGCGCACCACCATCAGATAGCTCTCCCCCTTATAGCTCGAGGAGGTGCCGATCCAGGTCAGTTTGCGCGGGTCGAAGTCCGCTTGTTTCAGCTTGCCGGCAAACGACAGAATCGGAACCGAGCGGGCGAAGGTGCCGAATACGGTGCCGTCCTTGGGCGCCTGGTGATAGATGTAGTTGACCGCCTTGTAGCTGCCGGCGCCGGGCCGGTTCTGGGCGATGACTTGGGGGTTGCCCGGCAGATGCCGGCCGATGTGGCGTGCCACCTGGCGGCCATAGCGGTCGTAGCCGCCGCCGGCGGCGTAGCCGATCACGACCGTGATGGTCTTGCCCTTGAAGTTCACGGCCTCGGCGGTGCCGGCCATGCCGGCGCCGAAGCCCGTGGCAATCACTGTAGATAAAGCAAGGGCGCCGAGCCCTCCCGATTTTATGGGGATAGAAAACATTCGAGTCTCCCGTGTTGAAAAAACCAGACCGCAACCCATTGTTTCTGAGCTTGAGCGGTCGACGACATTTCGGAGGGGATGCTAGCCGACCACAGCAAGGGGTTCAACTGCCCATCGCGGTCGAGCTTTTTTGCTCCCTTGCAAGGGTGGCGCGCGCTTATCATGCTGTGGGGAATATCCAAAGCTTGGAGGGAGGAAAAGATCGATGTCCTATGAGGGAATGATCGCCGAGACCGTTCGGGTCCACGGCCATGACGGGGAATTGATCGATGCCTACGCGGCGAGGCCGCTCGGCGCCGGTCCGCTCGGCGGCGTGATCGTCGTCCATCATATGCCGGGATGGGACGAATGGACCCGGGAGGTGGTGCGCAAGGTCGCCCATCACGGCTACAACGCGGTGTCGCCGGACCTGCATTTTCGTCAAGGGCCGGGTACCCCTTCGGAGAAGGCGGATCGGGTCCGGGAAATGGGCGGCCAGATCGACGAATTCGTCATCGACGATCTCTCCGGCGGCGAATCTTATCTCCGTGACCTTCCCACCTCGAACGGAAAGATCGGGCTGATCGGCTTCTGCTCCGGTGGCCGGGTCGCCTATATGGCGGCAGCGAAGATGCCGGGGCTTGACTGCGCCGTGGACTGCTGGGGCGGCAACGTGACGTCGCCGCCGGCAAAGCTGAACGACAATCAGCCGGTCGCTCCGATCGACATGACGCCGGAGATCTCGGTGCCGCTGCTGGGCCTGTTCGGCAATGACGACGGCAATCCCGACACCGAGCAGGTCGACAGGATCGAGGCGGAACTGAAGGCCCAGGGAAAGGACTACGAGTTTCACCGCTACGACGATGCGGGCCACGCGTTCTTCAATTACGCCGCGGGGCGCTACCGTTACGAGCAGGCCCAGGACGGCTGGGAAAAGGTCTTTGCGTTCTTCGCCAAGCATTTGGGCTGACCCGGGCTCCGCGATCGATGCGGGCGGCCCCTGGGAACTACGCCCAGAAGCTTGATCTCGGGAGGCTGGCAATGACGCTACACCCCGCCTGGCGCGCGGTCGGGCACTGGACCGATCGCGTGATCGGCTGGCGCCCGTGAGCCGGACGCTGGCAAGCCTGGTTGCCGGCTTCGCCCGGATGATTACCCTGCCCACCTCGGCGCGGCAGAGGGCGCGGGTCTATGCCCGCGTGCGCGATCACTTCGACCGCGCGTCGGTCCATACCGTAGAGACCCCACATGGCCCGATCAGATTCTACTCCAATCTGGGCGCGGCGGCGGCGAGCGCCCTCCACACCTTTCAGCAGGACGAACCGGAGACCATCGCCTGGATCGATGACCAAGTCGCGGCGGGGGACGTGCTTTGGGACATCGGCGCCAATGTCGGGATTTTTTCCTGTTACGCCGCCAAAGCCGGGGCCGAGGTCCTTGCCTTCGAGCCGAGCGGGATCAATTTCGGGCTGCTGGTCGCCCATACGGAGTTGAACGGTCTGGGCGACCGGTTGGCCCCCTATTGCCTCGCCCTCGGCGAACGCAGCGAAGCCACGGCGCTGTTCATGAGCGGCTTCGAGCCGGGTCACGCCTTCAGCACCATCGGGCAGCCCGAGAGCCAGTTCTCGGCCTTCGAGCCGCGCTTTCGCCAAGCGGTCCTCGCCTATGCCGCCGACGACCTGGTGGAGCGCTTCGATCTGCCGCCGCCGGCCCATGTCAAGCTGGATGTCGACGGTATCGAAATCCCGATTTTGAAGGGGGCGGCGAAGGTGCTCGGTGGGGCGCGCAGCGTGATCATCGAGGTCGAAGGCCGCAATCGCGCGCGCTTCGACGGTGAGATCGTCCCGTTGCTGGAGCAAGCCGGCCTCTCGCCCGCGGCGCGTGTGGAGGGCGGCGCGAAAAACCGGCTGTTTACGCGGAAATGACGATCGGGCGCTTGCCGCGTCCGGCGCCGCGCATCGTGGCCGTCAGGCCAATTCCTGCTATTGTTTGGCCAGTGTCAACGGCGGCGGTACCGGAACCGCCCGCAACAGCCAAGAGTTGGAGGCCGAGAAATGCCCGATCACAAACCCGACCTTCCGCGCAACCGCGCGTTCGAACCTGCGGATGACAGGCCATGAGTGTTCGGGATTACGGGACCGGTCTCGACGGTAAAGTCGCCATTGTCACGGGTGCCGCCCAGAATATTGGCAGCGTCATCGCGAAGATGCTGGCGGGTGCCGGTGCCAGCGTGGTCGTCAACTACCTGACCTCCGCCGAGGCGGCGGCAGCGACCGTCAGCGAGATCGAGGCCGACGGCGGCAGCGCCCTCTCCCACTGTGCCGATATACGGAAATTCGACGAGGTCGAGGCCATGGTGGCGGAGACGGTCTCGCGCTTCGGCGGCGTGGATATCCTTGTCAACAACGCCAATATCCGCAGCTATCGTCCATTGCCCGAACTCACGGCCGAGGAGTGGCGGGCGACCATGGAGACCTCGCTCGACGGCTTCTTCTTCTGCGTCAAGAACTGCGCGCCGCACATGATCGAGCGCGGCGGCGGGACCATCGTCAACATCGGTGGCGGGTCCGGCCATTCGGGCGTTGCCAACCGCTGCCACGTCGCCACCGCCAAGGCCGGGATCGCGGGGATGACCGGGGCGCTTGCGGCCGAGCTCGCCCCCCATAACATCACCGTGAACTGCATCGTTCCGGGCCGCGTGGATACGGCGAAAAAGCCCAGCGGCGACCGCAACGAGCACCGCACTGGCCGCGGCGACAGCCCCATGGGCCGCTCCGCCGAGCCGGAGGAAATCGCCGACTTGGCGCTCTACCTCTGTGCCGGCGGGTGCCGATACATGAGCGGCCAGATGCTGCACGTCAACGGCGCTCGCTACGTCACCATCGCCTGAGGAAAAGGCCGGCTGAAACCCGTCAGCCTGTAAAGCGGTGTGGTTTCATCCCGCCTCGGCCGTCGCCGTTCCCTGAGAGGTCACGGTCCCGTTGCGTTCCAGCTCGACGATCTCCTCCTCGGAGAAGCCGAACTCGGCCAGCACCTCTTCGGTGTTCTCGCCATATTCGGGGATTCCCGACCAGTTGCCGGTGGGCGTGCGGCTGAGCCGGAACGCCTGTGAGAGCAATTGGAAATCGCCCATGGAGGGAGAGTTGAGCTCCTGGGCCAGGTTGAGGTGCTGGACCTGCGGATCGGCGAAAGTCTGGTCGATGGTATAGACCGGCCCGGACGGAATATCGCTGGCGGCGAGCCGTTCGAGCATTTCCTCGGTGGTGAATTTTGCCATGGCTTCGGCGATCATGCCGTTGCACTCCTCGCGATGGGCGCGGCGCGCCTCGCGGGTGTCAAACCTGGGGTCTTCGGCGGCATCCTCGCGCTCGATGGCGCGGCAAAGGTCGGGCCACATGCGCGGCATGATCGAAATGCTGACATACCCGTCCGAGGTCTTGTAGGTGTTGGTGGGCACGCCGGTGGGATGCTCGTTGCCGACTTGCTCGGGCACGATATCGTTGATGAGATACCGCGCGGCGTGGAGGTCCATCATCGACAGGAGCGCCTCCATCAGCGAGGTCTGCACCCACTGGCCGCGGCCCGAGCGCTCGCGTTCGTATAGCGCGGTGAGGATGCCGAGGGCGCAGAACAGGCCCGCCGCCACGTCGGCGATGGCGATGCCGGCGCGGATGGGCCCGCCGCCGGGGGCGCCGGTCACCGACATGAACCCGGACATGCCCTGGACGATCTGGTCGAGGCCCGGCCGGTCCTTGTACGGGCCGTCCTGGCCGAAGGCGGAGATGCTGGCAAGGATGATGCGGGGATTGATCTTGGCCAGCGAATCGTAATCGAAGCCCAGCCGCTCCTTTACCGCCGGCCGGAAATTCTCGACCACGACATCGGCCTTGGCCACCATCCGATCGAGAACCGCTCGGCCCTCCTTGCTTTTGAGGTCGAGCACCATGCAACGCTTGTTACGATGCTTGCTCTGGAAATCCGCCTCATAACGCCCGGCCCAATCGGGCGGGTCGCCGGGCCTCTCGATCTTGATCACGTTGGCGCCCCAGTCGGCAAGCTGGCGGACGCAGACGGGGCCGGCGCGGGCCTGGGTCATGTCGAGGACGGTCAGCCCGTTGAGGGCGGTCGACGGCGGCGGGATAGCCATGGCGTTGCTCCGTGTTGATCCCTTGCCTCAGGGCCTTGATGGCCGGTCGGGTATTGGCGGTTAGGCTACAGGCGACGGTCAGAGCTGTCTAGGGACGCGCGCTGGGGTCGTTGACAGGATGGCGCCGAGCGCTCATGCTTTGACGAACAACAAGCGTAAAGCATTATCGGGCGGTATCGCCCATCACACTAGGCAGAGAGGCGGACTCATGAGATTTTGGCAACGATCGTTTGCGACCACGATGACCTGTGCGGCCTTGGCGACGACCGCCATGCTTGCTGACCCGGCGCCGGCGATGGCGGCGGAGGATTTCTACAAGGACAAAACCCTCAAAGTGATCATCCGGTCGAGCCCCGGCGGCGGCAATGATTTCTACGGCCGCCTGATGGCGCGCCACATGCCGCGCCATATTCCCGGCAATCCCAATTCCATCCCCATCAACATGAAGGGCGCGGGCGGTATCGTTGCGGCCAATTACATGCACAACCGGGCCAAGCGGGACGGCACCGAGATCGCCATCCTGAGCCGTGCCATCGCCGTCGTCCAGAGAAGCAAGAACAAAGGCGTCAAATACGATGTCCGCAATCTGATTCCGCTCGGCAGCACCGCGTCCAGCACGGCGGTGTTCCTTGTCGCGCAGACTTCGGCGTTGAACTCTCTCAAGGACATCAAACGCGGCGGAAGGGAGATCAAGGTCGGCACCACGGGGCCCGGCGGCGGCGCCTATCAGCGCTCGATGGTGATGAAACTGGACGGCTATCCCATGAGGATCATCACCGGCTACGGCTCGACGGGCGAAAAGGTGCTTTCGGTGGCCCGCGGCGAGGTCGAGATGACGGCCGGCAGCTACGAAACCATGCGCACGGCGATCAAAGAGGAAAAATTCAAGATCATCGGCAAGCTCGGGGCCGATCACCCCGAGCTGCCGCGCGATCTCGTTGATCTGCGCGACGTGGTCTCGGCCGAGCGGCGCTCCCTGGCCAGCCTGCTGGTGGCGCCGCTGGAGGCGGGGCGCCCCTTCTACACGGCCCCCAACGTTCCTGCCGACCGGGTAAAGATCCTGCGGGCGGCGTTCGCGGCCGCGCTCAAGGATCCGAAGCTGCTGGCCGAGGCCAAGAAGGCGCGGAAGGGCATATCGCCGACCGACCCGGAGCAAATGCGCAAGACCAATCTGGACATCCTCGGCGCATCGGACATGGTCATGGCGCAGTTCAAGAAGCTGATGCAATAGGCTGAAAATAAAGACAAAATGTACAGGGGCGGCTCTGAGGTAGCCGCCCCTTTCGATTGGCGCGTCGCCCGGCCGTCCGCCTCAGGTCCCGGTCCAGACCGGCTTGCGCTTTTCGTTGAATGCGCGCCGGCCCTCGGCGAAGTCGGCACTTTCGATACAGGCCTTGCGGACGGCACGGACCCTATTCATGTCGCGCGCATCGGGATCCTTCACGATTTCGTCGATCATCGCCTTTGCGGCGATGACCGAGAGCGGCGCGTTGTCGACGATAGCCGCGGCGATGTCCCGTACCGTCTGTTCAAGCGCGTTAGGCGCCACGACCTGGTGCACCAGGCCCATCTGGAGCGATTCCGCGGCCGAGTAGCGGCGCGCAGTGATCAGGATCTCCTTGGCTCGCGCGGCGCCGACGATATCCACCAACATGCGCGTATAGCTCCAATTATAGGCATTGCCGAGCCTGGCCGCCGGGATGCCGAACTGGGCATCTTCGGCGGCGATGCGGAGATCCGCATAGAGCGCCGTCGCCACTCCGCCGCCCAGGCAGTAGCCGCGGATCATGGCGATCAGCGGCTTGTTCAGGCTGAGGTACCGGTCCCGGACCAGGTTCGAGAGCTGGCCCTGCCGTTCAAGCTGCTCCGGCGTTGCCTCGCCCTTTTCCCCACGGGAGATGTCGGAGCCGGAGACGAACGCCTTGTCGCCGGCGCCGGTCATGACAATCACGCGGACCGCGGGATCGGCCTCGAAATCGTCGAGGATGGTGAGGATCGCCTCGCGCATCTCGTGGGAGATGGCATTTCGCCGCTCGGGCTGATTGAAGGTCATCCAACCGATGCCGTTTTCCTTTTCGGCGAGCATCTTCTCGGTGTTGAGCTCCATGACCGTCTCCCTGTCCTTTGGCCGCGGCGCTCCCGCCGCCCCTTTGTGTCCTGATGCTAGCGCAGGACGCGGCCGCGGGCGAGGCGTTCGGCAATATGGATCATTGAAACAAGGCTGGCGTTGGGTTAGCGTCCTTCAACACAACACGCGGTACGGGTAGGTAAAGGCGGAATGAATTCGCGATCGAACCGGCCGCCGGGGGGCTAAGACCGTGATTGAAGCTGCCATCGAAGGCCTGTTGGGCATACTCCATTGGAAGGCATTTCTGCTGATGATGTTCGGCATCGTCATCAGCTCCACCCTGGTGGCGATGCCGGGCATCGGTTCGAAGACCGCCATTGCCCTGCTTCTGCCCATTGCCTTCGTTCTCAACAAATTCGAGGCGGTGGCGCTCATCGTCAGCATCTGGGCGGTCAGCAACACCGCCAATTCGATTACCTCCATCCTGTTCAGCGTGCCGGGCGGGGGTGGCTCCCAGGCGACCATCATGGACGGCTATCCCATGGCCAAGAAGGGCGAGGCGGCGCGGGCGCTGGCCGCGGCCTTCACCTCCTCGGCCATCGGCGGCATCATCGGCGCCATCGTGCTGTTGGCTGCGATCCCCGTGCTCCGGCCTCTAGTGCTTCTGCTGGGCCCGCCTGAATTCTTCATGCTGGTCATGATCGGCGTCGCCATGGTCGGCGCCCTTTCCGGAAAGGCCCCGGTCAAGGGCATCATCGTCGGCGCCTTCGGCCTGGCGATATCGATGATCGGGGTGCATATCCTGACCGGCATCCATCGCTTTACCTTCGATCAGCTCTACCTGGTCGACGGCATCAAGCTGGTCCCCATGACCATTGGCCTGTTCGCCATTCCGGAAATGCTCTACATGGCGAGCAAGGGGACCGGAATCTCCGACGTTCCTCTGGGTGACCTCACCACCGGGCGGCGGCAGGGAATCAAGGATGCCTTCAAGCACTGGTGGCTGATTCTCCGCTGCAGCTTTATCGGCGTTTGGGTCGGCATCATTCCCGGCCTGGGCTCTTCGGTCGCGGACTGGTTCGCCTACGGCCACGCCAAGCAAACCTGCAAGGGGGCGCGGGAAACCTTCGGCACCGGCGACGTGCGCGGCGTGATCGGCGTCGACGCCGCGACCAATGCCAAGGAGGGCGGGTCGTTGATCCCGACCCTCGCCTTCGGTATCCCCGGTTCCAGTACCCTGGCCCTGATCTTCGGCGGTTTGATCATCGTCGGCATCACGCCGGGCAAGGACATGCTGACCAAGGACCTCGACGTCACGTTCTCCATGATCTGGCTTCTGCTGATCGGCAGCGTGCTGACCTCGATCCTCTGTCTGGCCTTCACACGGCAGCTGGCGATGGCGACCAAACTGCGTCCCACCTTGATGATTCCGATGATCCTGGCGATGGCGGTCATCGGCAGCTTCGCCGCATCCGGGCGCTTCGAGGACATCCTGGTGATGATCGCCTTCGGGACCCTGGGGTATTTCATGCGGATGGCCGGTTGGCCGCGTCCGCCGCTGCTTTTGGGCCTGGTTCTGGGCCCCATCGCTGAACGCTATATGTGGACCTCGGTCCAGCTTTATGGCTTCGGGTTCCTGTTCCGGCCGGGGGTTCTGGTGATCTTCGCCCTGTTGGTGGCGAGCGTCGCCTACCCGCTGTGGCAGGACAGGTTCTCAAAACGCTTCGAGCGGAACGTGGAGGTCTGACATGGGAATCCGTCTCCAGATTCGCTCGCTGCTGACCGTATTCTTCATCATCGTCTTCGCCTATGTGCTTTACGAGTCGAAGGACATGCCGGAGCAGGCGCGCCTCTACCCCTATACGATCGCCATCATCGCCCTTGCGCTACTGACCTGGCAGATCGTGCGCGAGGTGTTTTTCTCACAGACCCCGGAATCCCGTGAGACCGGCGCCGACGTCGATTTCACCGAGGAAGAAGCTTCCGTGGAGGGCAGAAAGCGGGCCTTCGAACTGTTTGTCTGGGTTTATGCCTTCGGCTTTGCCCTCTGGGTTCTGGGCTTTTTCGTCGCCATTCCGGTGATGGTATTCCTGTATCTCCTGCGGCACCGCGAGGGGTGGGTTGTCACCATTGCCATGCCGGTGGTCGCCGGAGGAGCGACTTGGCTGCTGTTCAACAACCTGCTGCACCTTCCCTTCCCGCCGGGCGTGGTGTTCGAAATGTTGGGATGGGATTAGGGATGGAGTGTTCCCCACCGGCAGCACGTAATGGGGATCGAAACGCCAATCAAAGAGAAATTCACGACAGACGGGAGACTTCGGTATGTCAAGGAAATCGGTCTTTTTAAGCCTCGGTCTTGGAGCCGTAATCGGCCTCGGCGCGTTGTGCGTCGACCAGGCGGCGGCCGCCGGTCCCAGTTGGAAAGGCAAGACCTTCAACGTCGTCATCCGCTCTAGCCCCGGCGGAGGCTATGACTTCTACGGTCGCTTGATCGCGCGGCACATGCCCAAGTACCTGCCGGGCAAGCCGAGATCGATTGCCACCAACATGTCGGGCGCCGGCGGTATCGTTGCCGCCAATTACCTGATGAATCGGGCCAAGCGGGACGGCACCGTGATCGCGATCCTGACCCGCGGCGTGACATTGGCCCAGAAACTGAACGAGCCCGGTATCAAGTATGACGTGGCCAAGTTGAACCCGATCGGCTCGACCACCGCGTCAACCTGGGTCTGGGTGATCAAGGGCGATCATCCGGTGAAATCCCTGACCCAACTCAAGACCTATAAAGGCGAGATCAAGTTTTCGGGCACCGGCCGCGGCAGCGCCTCCTACCAGAGGGTCAAGTTGCTGGAGGTGGACGGCTATCCCGTCCGCGTCATAACCGGATACGACGGCAGCGAGGAAAAAGTTCTGGCCATCGCCCGCGGGGACGTCGAGGCCACCAGCGGCAGCTACGAGAGCCTGCGCACCTTCATCAGGGACGAGAAGCTCACCATCCTCGGCCGCATGGGCTACCATCCGGAAACCGACGGCGCCGAGCAGGCGACCGAGGTGATGAGCAAGAACGGTGCGGCGCTGGCCGCCTTTGCCGGCGGACAAGACATTGCCGGCCGGCCATTCTTTGGGCCGCCTGGCCTCAAGCCCGATGTCTTGAAGGCGCTGCGCGTGGCCTTCCGCGACGCGTTGAAGGACAAGGACCTGCTCGCCGAAGCCAAAAAGGCGCGCCGCTCGATCGGCTATACCAGCGGCGAGGACATGGTCAAGATCTATGCCCAGGTGCTGAATGCGCCGGAAAGCGTCGTCGCCCGCTTCAAGGGCCTGATGGCGGTTCCCGTCGATAAGCTCAAGGGAAATTTGGTCTCGGTCAAGAAGGGCGGCCGGGTGCTCGAGATCGGCGGCAAGAAGGTGCGGGTCTCCAAGTCCCGCAGCAAGATCATGATCAATGGCGCCAAGGGCAAGCGCAAGGCGCTGAAAGCCGGGATGGCTTGCACGGTCACGGCGGCGGACCGCAACGGGCGGTTCGAAGCCAAGACAATCGACTGCAAGTCATAAAACGATCGCCGCCTTGAAAAGAGGGGCCGGCGGCATTTGCCCCGGCCCTTTTTTCCGGCGCCCAGGCCCGCAGCCGTGATCATGGAGAACCGCGTCATAACGGGGGATGCGATGGGCAAGAGATTGTCTCGACTATTCCTGTGTTCTCTGGGGGTGGCATCCCTTTTGACCGCCCTGCCCGGTTCCACGTCCGCACAGGAGGTCATCCAGAAGGCCGGCTTGGAAGAACTGCTGCAGCGCGTCTCCGCGACGCGCCCACGGGATTTCGCTACCTTCGCAAAAGACCTGCGGCCGGGACTGGCGCACGACGGCCTGGCCCGGGCCCTTGACCGGCGTCAGACGAAGGCGGCCCTCGACGATGCCGACCGGGTCAATCTGTATCGCTTGCTTGGGCTTTACACCCGGATCAAATACCGCGATGAGCTCATCGCGACGCTCGCCCGGTTCGTTGCCATCCCCACCGACAAGAAGGAGAACCTGGCTCAGCACGACAATCCCAACATCCACCGTATGGGCAGGGCCATCGAAGCGGTCGCCCGAAAGTTCGGCCTCGCCTTCCGCAACTTCGATAACCGCATTTTCGAAGTCACCCTGAAGGGAACAGGATCCGGTTCGATCGGCATCTTCACCCATTCCGATGTGGTTCCCGTCAACCCTGCCAAGTGGTTGCTCAGGGATGGAAAGAAGCTGGATCCGTTCAAACTGACGGTGATGGGCGATCGCATGTACGGCCGCGGGGCCTCCGATAACAAGGGTTCCATCGCCGCCGCGCTCTATGTGCTCGGGTCCATCAAGCGGGAAGGCTTCATCCCCTCCAAGACCATCCGCCTGGCGATAGAGACCACGGAGGAAACAGGGGGTTCGGCGACCGAGTACTACAAGACCAAGACCACCCTGGCGCCCTACAACCTGGTGCTGGACGGACGCTATCCCGTGGGCGTCGCGGAGAAGGGCTTCGGGATCGTTATGGCGAAGTTTCCGGTGCGCAAGGGATCGGGCCCCGGTGGCGAGATCCTCCACGCTACCGGCGGCGTGGTTTTCAATCAGATCCCTGCCGAGGCCCTGGCCGTGATCGCGGCCGCCGACGCGCCGGCCCTGAAACGCGCCCTCGACCCACTGGCGGCGCGCTACGTCGCCGCCAATGGCGCGAACTTCAAGATCGAAACCCGGGTCGAGGGCGATCGCGTCAGGCTCACGGTTTTCGGCGAGGGTGCCCATTCGGCGCGCCCGTCGCGCGGCGTCAATCCGGTTTCCAGGCTGTTCGATTTCCTCCATCAGGTGCGCCGCGCGGCGCCCCTCAAACGCAACCATTTCACCGATGCCGCCGCCTATGTCTCGGACAACTGGGGCCTGAACTATCACGGCGGAAAGCTCGGTATCGGATATTCCGATCCCTTCATGGGGGCGCTGACGACGCCGGTCACCTACGTGAAGGTCAAAGACGGCGCGCTACATCTTGTGGTCAATCCGCGCGCACCCCGTGGCAAGGATCGAGATCAGCTGGTTGACGAGATCAGGCGCGCGCTCGATACCTGGAAGCGGCGCACCGGGACCGACGTATCCATCAGCGTCAAGATCAAACGACCCATGTATCGCGATCCCAAGGGGCCGTGGATCCAACACCTGCTTGTGACCTTCCGCGAGGTGAGCGGGATCGACGCCAAGCCGCGGTCATCCAACGGCTATACCTCGGCGCGTCAGCTTCCCAACGGCGTGCAGTTCGGGCCCGGGGTGCCCGGGCAGAGGGGCCGCGCCCATAAACCCAACGAGTTCAAGCTGCTGAGCAATCTGCTCCGCGACGTGCAGATCGTCACCGAGGCGGTGCTGCGTCTCGGCAATCTCGAAAGAATGGAATAGGCCGCCGCCTACCACATGGGCATCGGCCGGGTCGCCAGCATGTCGTCGCTGACTTCCGCGGCCTTGATGGCATCGGCCACTATGGCGTCCTCGAGCAAATCGGGGCCAAGCTGCCCATCCTGGTAGAGCGTCTCGCCGTCGACCACCAGGGTATGGTCGAACGACGCCAGGTTCGTGGTCTCATGGGTGCGGCCCAAGTGATAGTGCATGATCGCCGGACTGCAGTGGCCGTAGCCAAACCAGGAGCGGCTGTTTTTCCCCCGCGTCACCGGTGTCAGGGTGCACGGGTTGTCGCCGGCATGCCAGGAATCGATCCAGCCGTCGCTGGCGGCGATGGCGTCGCGCAGGCGGCCATCCTCCGCGCCGCCGGTGATTTCCGTGATACGGCAGTCCTTGATCTCGAGCCGCAAGGGCGGGTCGTCCTCGGACTGTTCGACGTGATCCATGTATTCCACGATCAGCACGCCGTCCAACTCGGCTGAGGCGCGCGGGTCGTGGACCCCGCCGGGGAAGTTCTTGCGCGCCCTGCCCGTCTCGCCGCCGTCGACGAAGAACGCCGATCCCACCAGGCCGCCGGCGCCGCCAAAGACGCCCCTGAGGTCGGTCCCCGCGGGGCTGGTGATTCGCCAGGATTTACCCGGCGTCATCTTTTCCTGCAGCCTTGTGGCCAAGGCAAGCTGCACCCCGTAGGGAAATCGAGCCCACTCGGATGACAGCAGCTCTACCGTCCGTGCCCGGTTGGGAACACGCACCCGGGTCTCGCCGGGGAAATGGGGATGGAGCGCCTCCCGGGTCAGCGAGGGGAAATGGGAAATGACGATGTCGCCCTCGCGATAGGCGGTGAGCGCCGCCTCGGGGATGGCATCGGGCGTCTCCTTGGGGATGGGGTCGACCCAGACGGTCTCGACCCGGGCACCTGCATCGCGGCCCGCCCGCTCCACGGCATCGGCGACCGCCTCGTCCACGGCGCCGGTTTCGCTGACGACGAACAGCCGGGTATCCTTGTTTACACCGGCGCAATCGATGACGCAGTTGGCCGCGCCCCCTTCCAGCTCGGTGCTCATGCCGCGGTATCCCATTTGTCGACGTCGACCTCCCAGCCTTTGTTTTGGGAGAGGTCGAACTTGTTGCCTTCGGGGTCGAACAGCCGGTATTCGGCAAACGGCCGGTCTTCCGGCCGAGCCGCGATTTCGATCTCCTTTGACAGAACGTCCAGCTTGCGCTCGATATCGTCGACCAGGAAGCCGAAATGGTTGACCCCGTAGCGCGCCTCGTGGCCGACGGAGTCGTTGTAGAACGGGTGGATGGCGAGATTGGTCACGCCGTCGCCGGCAAAGCGGTTGAGGCGTCCGCGCTCCCGGTAGGTGAGGCTGGTGTTGACCTCGCGGAATCCGAAGACCGCGGAATAGAACTCGAGCATGCGCTGGGGGATCAGCGCATTGAGCGCGATATGGGCGATCCGTGGCAGCCTCGGATCACGCTTCTCGGGCGCCCCGAAGCTGCCGGTCGAGACCGTCACCGGATTGCACTCGGGATCGAAAAACCGGCGTTCGCCGAAATGCAGGCCGCCGCGTTCACCTATGATGACCCCGTCGGGCACCGTGCGCAGGTAGGCCCGGGTCGCTTCGCCGATGTCGTCGACCTGCAGGCCCACATGGTGGAGACCGGTATCGGTGTGCAATTCCTGAAGATCCGGGCGTCGGCGCAGGAATGTGATGTTGTAGAATCCATCGCTCAGCGAGACGTCGCCTTCATTGGAGCGGCCCAGCTCGTCAAGGCCGAAATGGCCCGCGTAGAAATCGGCGAGCGCTCCCGGATCGTCGCTGAGGAACGCGAGATAGCGAATCGGACTGGCGGTCATTGTCGGCCTCCCCGCGGTGTGTGTCATGCGGCGCTTCGAGCCTGCGCGGTCGTTTTTTTTGAGTATAGCGCGATCCTACGGTTCGTCTCCTTCCATTATGCATTCCGCCTGGCCGCATACGCGTCCGGCCCGGCTCGCGCGACCTGCTAACGCGCCATGTTCCAAGGCCGCGACGGGCCCACCGGTGCGCGGCTTTAACACTTCCTTTACGTACGGCGGCCACAATCTGCGCGGAGGTAGGCCCATGAATTCTTCAATGTTGGATCCTCTCGCGCGGCAGCCTGACGAGGCGTCGGCGATCGATCAGCCCGACGATGATAGCGCCGAGGCGAAAGAAGCGCAGATGATGGCCGCGCTGGATGCGGACCCCCGCGATGAATCGCTTCATGCTGCGATCATTCAGCAGCCCTACCTGTCCGAGGCGATGGTCATGAAGCTCGCCGCCCTGGTTTCCCCGAAGCTGTTCGAGCGTCTGATAAGCCGGCATCCCGTGCCCGCAACCTGTCGCCGCGAGGTCTTGAAACGGCGTCGCGGCCGCCCTGAATGGTGGACGCGGGGGCTCCTCGGCATGGGGCGCTAGCCGCGCTTCCGGGCACCCTCAAAAAACCACCGCTATTTTTGGTCTGTCCTGGCAGGGGAACCACATCCCCTGGGTCGCTGCGGGCCGCGACAGGCCTCTTCGCACTTGCGAAGCCCCCCTATGTTGTCATGAAATCAGGTGCTTAGCGTAATTCGCTCAAAGGCCTGTGTGATTATCATGATAATCTTTTAATAATTATGCACTTGCAATTATTCACAGGCTGTTAATAAACTCTTTACCAAGTTTGTTAACCGGGCTGGTTGGCTTATTGCGCCTGAGAATCCTCGGTGTGAGGTATGGGTTTATGGCCGATAGCCGGTTACAGGCACCTTGGGGGCTCTCAACAGCATTGACTCACGCCATGGTTCCCCCGGTGTCGGGGTGATGACCGGAGAGATGGCTTTCGCGGTGCGGTCGGTTCTGGGTTGAGTGCGCGTGGCGGTTTCGAATGTGAGACCCGCGACCTTACAGGGAGGATGCAGTCAGGATGGATTTCAGCGACCAGATTTTGCAAGAAACGGCGCTCTTGAGTTCGGCGACCCCACTCGACATCGGGTTGGCCCTGCTTCTGACCGCAGTCCTCAACGGCATTCTCGCCAAACTCTACATGGCGACCCATGGCGGGTATTCCTACTCCAAGTCGTTTGTCCAAGCCCTCATTCTGGTTGGCATTACCGTCACCCTGATCATGGTCATCATCGGCTCCGACATCGCCCGTGCCTTTGCCCTGGTGGGGGCCATGTCGATCGTCAGATTCCGGACACCGGTCAAGGACACCAAGGATCTCGTCTTTCTCTTCGCCGGCATCGCCGTGGGCATGGCTTGCGGCACCGGGTTCTATGATTTCGCGGGTATTTTCGTCGGCTTCATGATCATCGTCGTGGTGGCCATGCATTACTGGCGCTTCGGCGACGTGCGGTCCAGTGGTTATGTCCTGAAGATGCGCATGCGGCCCGGAGACCGGGACAGGATTGCGGAGCTCTGCAAAACCATGTGCGATCGCATGTCGGTGGTTTCCGTGAGCCGCATGGAAACCGGCGACGATTTGGAAGACGTCGTCTATGAGGTGCACCTCAAGCGAGGGGTCGATTACGACCAGCTCGTGGAAAAGCTGTCCCAGGCGGTTAATCCGCTGTCGGTGAGCCTGCTGGTCGGTGAAGGCACGGTCAACGCATGAGGGACCAATTGATCGATTTAGGCCGGCGCTCTACGGCCCGTTGCTAGGAAGCTTGATCCGCGGTCCCAGTGAATGTTCGCTTTCACCAACAGATATGAGATCAAGTATCTCGTCGAGGCGACGCGCAAAGCGGAACTGCGGGAGACGATCGGCGGCTTTTTCTCGACTGACCCCAACGGCGACAGCCAGGGGACATACGTCAACTACTCGATATATTTCGATTCGCCCAATTACCGTTTTTACGGTGAAAAACGCGAAGGCGATTTGGTTCGCATCAAGCCCCGCATTCGCCTCTACAGATCCGCACCGTCCGCACCGCCATCCGCGGTCTTTTTGGAACTGAAGGCGCGCTACGACCGCATCGTCGAGAAACGGCGTGTGCCGATCGACTTGGATCTTGCCCGGCGTCTTCTCTCACGCGGTCCGCTGTTTCTGAGCGATCGCGAACTCGAAAACTCGGTTCTCGCGGAATTCAAATATTTGCACGACCGCTTTGCCCTCTCCCCGGTCACGACCGTGGTCTATTACCGGACCGCGCTCAACGGGCAGTTCCAGGACAATGTCCGCCTTACCTTAGACGAGGAACTGCATTGCTCCCTTTCCACCACCTTGAACGTACCGCCCGGGGACCTTATCGCGGTCGTGCCGCCGACCCATTTCATCGTCGAATTGAAGTTCAACGACCGGATATCGGAAACCCTTCTGCAAAAGCTTCGGTATCTGGGCATGGAGCAGCAAACCCTATCGAAATACGCCATGGCAATGGAGACGTCTCATGATTACATGCGCGAAAAATTCCTCTTGGCTGGCTGGGTCAGCGATCGCGCTCGCGACGATATTGCTCTCGAGCATCGTGAGCGAGGGGGCGATCGCCCAATCTTCTGAGGCCCTCGAGGCGGACCGCAAGACTCTAAGGTCCGTGAGCCTGCTGTTCCGCCACAGCGTGATCTCGCCCAAATACAGCCCGCCCAAGCTCAAGACGGACTGGCCCATGGGGTACCGGCAGCTCACCGCCATCGGTGTGACCAAGACCTATGCCAACGGCCAGGAATTGCGGAAGTTGTACGTCGACCAGCTGGGGCTTATATCCCCGCGATACAATCTCAAGGAAGTCTATTTCCGGGCCAGCAATGCCGACCGGGCATTGCAGACCGCCCAGGTTTTGGCGCTTGGCCTTTACCCCCTGGGGACAGGCCCGGACCCCGCGGTTTACGATAATTCGCTCAAGGCGGTACCGCGCCCCGATTTGGCTTTCACCCCGGTGCCCATTCACGCGGTGTCGCTCAGGAATGATGCCGTGCTGCGCCCCTGGACCGGTCAGGCGAACTGCCAGCGCTACCGGCAATTCGTGAAGGCGCTTCCCAAGAGCAAGCTCTACAAGGCGCAGGCGAAACGTTTCGAGCCGTTCCTTCGGCGCATAGCGTCGATTACCGGCATCAACGAGGGCAAGAGTCCGGCAAGGATCCTCTACGGGATCAACGAAATCTATGAACCCCTGACGGCGTTCATTGCCCACAAGAAACCCTTGTCCAGCGAGATCACCGAGAAGGACATGGAGCTTCTGCGCCTGCTCTCGGATTGGAACTATCACCATCAATTCCTGGGCAAGAAGATGGGCCGTTTGACCGGTGGGCCGATGGTCGGCGAGGTCCTGGGCAATTTCCTGAAATACGCCAAAGACCCCAAAACCGCGCGCAAGCTTTACATCTATTCCGGCCATCAGCGCACGGTGCTTGGGCTCGAAGCGGCGCTTGGGATCGAGACCGCGCGGACCGAGGGGCCGCTGTTCAAGGGCCGCGTTCCGCCGCTCGGCTCCCGTTACGCGTTCGAGCTTCACGAAACCGCGCCCAAAGCCTATTCGGTGCGGCTGAAATTCGTGTCCAAGGAGGCCGAGAAGACCATCGAGATCCCGGGCTGCGGTGGCGGGTTCTGCCCCCTCGAACGGTTCCGAAAGGTTGTCGCCGACGCGATTCCGGCCAACTGGCGGGCCGAGTGCCAGATAAAGAAGAAAGAGGGATGGTTCGGGAGGTTCTAGCCTAAGCAATCCTCTTCGCCGGCCCTTCCCCGTCGCTTGGGAGATCCACGTCCGAGGTAAGAAGAAGTTCGCTCGGGAAGAAGATTCTGACTTCGGTCCCCTCGCCTAATGTGCTTGTCAGGGTCAGCCTTCCGCCCTGAAGCTCGGTCAGCGCCTTGGCGAGGGGCAACCCAAGTCCCGCCCCCTGGTTCGCTTCCGTCATGGCGTCGTGGATCTGCTCGAACGGCAACAGGATACGGGGGATTTTATCTTCGGTGATCCCGACGCCGGTGTCCTTCACGCAAATCTCCACCCCCTCGGACTGCCGCCACTTCAAGTTCAGAGAGACGGTTCCCCCCTCCGGCGTGAATTTGAGCGCGTTGGACACGAGATTGATGATGATCTGACGCATCCGCAGCTCGTCGGCTTGAAGCTCCGGCACCGAATCGGGGACGTCGACCATAAACTCCAATTTGGCGTTCTCGATATCCGAACTCAGAAGCCCAAGCGCATACTTGATGGTCTTGGGCAGGTGCACGCGGCCGATGTCCAGGCTGAGCTTGCCGGCTTCGATTTTCGATACGTCCAGGATTTCGGTGATGATCTTCAAGAGATGGTCGCCCGAGACCCTGATGTCCTTCACGTAGGCCAGGTACTTTGCGTCGCCGAGGGGGCCGAATATTTGGGATTCCATGATTTGGGAGAAGCCCAAGATGGCGTTCAAAGGGGTACGCAGTTCATGGCTCATATTCGCAAGGAAATTCGATTTCGCGCGGTTTGCGGTCTCGGCAAGTTCCTTGGCGGTCTTGAGTTCCGTTTCCCTCATTTCCTGCGACTGAAGCAGTTCGCCCAACGAGTTCACAGCGTCATCCAGACGCTTCAGCTCCGAAGAGGCGTAGGAACCCACTTTTTTGCCGTCGTCAAAGATGTGTCGCCGGAAATTGAGCGCCCGATTGGCGATGGTATGGACGGGCTCGACCACGAGGATGCGAATGACGAAGAAGGCCAGCAATCCGATCACGAAACAGGTGGAGCTGACGAACACCGCGATGCGGTAGGAGTGAAGGATAAAGGCCTGTTCGCTCTGCCTTTTGTTCCAAAGGATCGTAATGGTGCCGAAATGCTGGCCGTGAAAATCAACCTTATTCGAAAAAACGTAGACGTCTTCCCTCGGCGGAAAGGGCTTTTTCCGCCACGCGAAGAGTTCGGCCTTTTCTTCGTTGAGGATGGTGACGCCGACCAGCTTCGGGTCTTTCTCCGCCAGCTGTTGGACGGTCGTCTCCAGGCGGGGGACATCCTCACTGATCAGATCGTCCAGCGACGACGCGACAAGGATGCGCAGTTTGTCATTGGCGCGTTCGGTGATCTGGGACACCAGGTAGGATCTTTCGAACCATTGAATCGCAAGCCCGGTCCCGAAGGCGGTGATGACCGCCAACAGGACCAGGGAAATAAGCACTTGCGAACTTAGTCTAAAGTGCGGCACTCGCACCCTCACCATCGGCCAGGGTTTTGGGGGCCACTGATTTCAAATCAGCGGCGGCTTTGCTGCTGGGTTTTGAAGCCCGTGAAACCTTCGAAAAATAGATGATTCTCCTGGATTGCCATCCGCGTAGGCGCGTAGTCCGAATCGTCGCCCGGCAGGAAGCCGTCGAACCGCAGCGCGCGGGTGGCCGCCTTGTCGGTCACGGCAAGCATGGCCTTCCGAATCTTGTCTGCAAGCCCGGGGTTCATCCCTTCCCTGACGATCCAGGGCCGCGTGGCGTTGGAAAATTTGGCCAGGGCGCGGATGGGAACACCCTTGCGCACGAGCTTCGCAAAGGTGGTTCCCTCGAGGGCGCCGGCCTCGAAGAGTTTGGCGCCAACGGCTCGGCCCACCTTGTCGTGGCGTCCGAGATACTCGAAACGCGCAAGGTCCTTCGCAAGGACGCCGGCCTCGGTCAAGGTCAGCTGGGCGAAGAAGCGTCCCAAGGTCGAACGCTTGGAACCGAATGCGAAGGTCCGGCCACGCAATTGGTCGAGGCTTGTCAGCGTGCTGTCCTTGTGGACGGCGATGATCCCGTTGAAGGTTTTCTTGCCGTGCTTGTTCTCCATCGCCAAAATGGTGATTTGCGGCGCGCGTTTCTTGGCCATGACGTAGGACGCGGGGCCCAGGCGCATGATATCGAATTTCTTCGCAACCAGGTGATCGACACCCTTCTTGTAGCCGCGCACGATCTGCATGCGGAACGACACCTTTTCGCCATACATCTCCATCATCTTTTTGGCGATGGCATCAAGGGTCGGGTGCACTTGCGCGATCATCGCCGAAGGTTTGTCCGACGAATAGGCGCCGAAGACGATCTTGGTCTCGGCGGCGGCGCCGAAGGCCGAAAAGGCAAGAACCGAAACGCCTAGGACCGCGGTGACGGCGCTGTATTTCGCCCGCCGCATGCGGCGGGCCACGGCGGAAGTCAAGGCAGCATTTCCATTACCCATGACAATTTCCTTTATCTTAGGTGGAACAGGACTTGTTTCATTCGTGATGCATACCTTTAAAATGATCGGAATTTGGTTATGATTTGCTTAACAAGCACACCGATATCCTCATGTTTTCTAACGTTTTTTTAGGTCTCTCAAATCGGCCGTTTTTTGGAATTCACCGTGAAATGAGCGCGCGTTCTTCAAGGGGGTGCCCCATGGATGAGCAGAAGAAAATACCGCCCCTGGGGGTGGGCCGGGAGCGCGCGGGGCGGTTTTTTAGGAACGGCAGGGGTTTTTGCGCCCTGTTGACCGCCGCAATGCTCTTTTGTTCTGGGACGGCGAGTGGGGCGGCCGATGCGCCTGGTTCATCGCCAAAAATTTATTCCAGCTCCGATCCCAGGCTGGATTTAGGGGTTGCCCGCTTTCCAAATGGGATCAGCCTGCGCTTCCGAGCCGGCCTGGGTTCCGGTGCCTTTCGCCATCCCACCATGCCGCCCATGGTTTTGCAGACGATCACCGATGCCGGCCCCCTATTTGGTTGCAAGAAAGGGGCAAAACTGACGACCCTCACGCGCGATGCCCTTTGCGCGGGCCTCAAAAAGGCCCTCATCCATCCCTTGCCCGCCTATGCCCCATCCATTTATACGCTCCGGCTCGATGCCGACGGACGGTTCCGGGTGCTTGACAGCGTCGTATTGAAAGACCGGGACGGCAAGCCGCTGAGCGGACTTTTCCTTCCCCCCGGAAAGGGGGACTCCCGTCCTGCTTTCGACGCCGAGGGAAAAGCGCTCAAGCGGGATATGGCCGCGGTGGACCCGGAGGCCATGGTGAGGCTGGGCGACGGGAGCTATTGGATCGCCGATGAGAGCGCGCCGTCCCTGTTGCGGGTATCGCCGTCGGGCCGGGTCACTTTGCGACTCGTGCCCTTTGGCATGGAGTCTGGAATCCGGACCGAAAGGTACCAGGTTTCCGGAGGGTTGCCCCGAATGCTCGCCAAGCGCCGGAGGAACCGCGGCCTGGAATCCCTCGCCCTCAGCCCTGACGAGCGGTTCCTCTATTTCGCGACCCAAGGCCCGCTCGCGAATCCCCGGGCAAAAGACGCGAAGCGCAGCCGCAATATCCGTTTGTATAAGTTCGACAGAACCGCGCAAAAGGCAGTGGGTGAATTCGTTTACGTGCTGGAGCGACCGGAAAGCTTTCGCCGCGATGATTCGGACAAACAAAGCGCGGTCAAGATCAGCGCGATGACGGCCATAGGGGGCGATCGGCTTCTCGTCCTGGAACGAATTCGCAAGTCCACGAAACTTTTCGCGGTCGACCTCGGCACCGCGACGAATATCCTCGGATCCCGCTGGGACCGGGAGTCGACACGGCCGAGCCTCGAGCAGATCCTTGTATCCAGGTCCGCCATCCGGCCAGTGTCAAAGGCGCTTGCGTTCGACGGCGATGCCTATGGGGACATACCTGAGAAGCTGGAAGGCATGGCGCTATTGGGTGATGGCACGATCGCGCTGCTCAACGACAACGATTTCGGGATCGAGGGTGCGCCCTCGCTGATCGCGGTCATCAAGCCGCGAATCGGTAAATAGGTCTTCTTCGCTTTTTCGGCCGGCGGCCGATCGGTTATTCCGTCTCGCCGGAAGCCGGCGGCGTCTTGTCTCCGTCGCCGGACTGATCCGTGGGGGCTGATTTCTCTTCCTCCGATCCGCCGAAGATGGAGCCGAAGATCGAGCGGAACGAGGTTGCGGGCGGCTCGTCGCTGTTTTGCGAAGCCCCGGGCGGAGAGGCGCCCTGCCCTTGCGTCTTCGGCGTCCCCAGCGACTCGTCCCCGGCGCCCGCATCCGCCTTTTTCGGGGTGCCGGGGTCTTCAGCGGCCGGTGTCGCCTCCGGGTCCTCGATCACCGCTTTGGGCGAAGCCGATGCCTCCGGCGCGTCCGGTTTGGGGGCGCCATCGTCCTCCGTTTCCGCTTCCGGCTCGGCTCGAGCTTCCGGTTCGGGCCGAGGCGGCGCGCCGGAACCAGCCTGCTTGGCGTCTGTATCCTCTGGCTTACCCTCCTCCGGAGTTGCAACAGCCTCGGCCTCCGCCTCGGGCGCCGATGGCGCGGCCTGCTTGGCGTCTGTATCCTCCGGCTTACCCTCCTCCGGAGTTGCAACAGCCTCGGCCTCCGCCTCGGGTGCCAATGGCGCGGCCTGCTTGGCGTCTGTATCCTTCGGCTTACCCTCCTCCGGCGTTGCGGCGGCCCCGGGTTTGGGTTTCGGTGATGATGGGACGGCCGTTTCGGCGGGCGACTTGGCGGCGGTTGCCGGCTTCGGCCCGGCCGGTGGGCCGAGGGCCGACCAGTTCGCAAAGTTGCCATCCTTGTCGACCTTGAAGATCAGGATGTCACGCCCGCCGGCGCCGATGGAATCGGTCGCCCCGGCAATGATGGCGCCGCCGTCTTCGGTGGGCAGGGCGCTGGTGGCAATATCGAAACCGTCATGGCCATAGACTTTGTCCCACTGGATAGTACCCGCGTGGTCCAAAGCGATTAGCCGGATATCGACCTTTTCCCCTGGGCCCGGCGCCTGAAGGCCGAGGACGAGAAAACCATCCTGGTGACGGATTATGCCGGTCGCCGATGCGAGTGGCGCGCCTTGGGGACAGGCCAGGCCGCGCACCGCCGCGATCCGGTCCGCCGTCGGCAGCGGGCGGTCGAGGAACTTGCTGGATTTCTTCAGCTGCGGGATCAGGTCGGAGACCGCACAAAGATCGCCTGCCCCGGCGGGCATGGGGCTGCGATAGGCGAGCGTCTTGCGCCATTCCTCTTCGCCTGCAGCGGAAGCCTTGAACAACAGCAGGCGCTTGCCCTCTTGTCCCACGGCCAAAAGGCCGCCGTCTTTGGCGCGAGCCACGCCGGAAAATTGGATCTCGCCTTGACCGCGGGCCGGCACCCTCCGCGCCCAAACCATCTTGGCATCTTCGGTGACGCGCAACAGATAGCCTAGGCCCGACCGGGTGTCCCAGGCGGCTTGCGGGCGGGTCGTGCCGACGGCGAGGATGTCGCCGCCTTCCATCCTCACGGCGGCGGTAATGTCGTGCCAGAACCGCGCCGCATCTCCGGTAAAGACGGTCTTGCCCAAAGGCTTTCCGTCTTTGGACAGCCGAACCACGAAGGGTAGCCGGGGACTCTTGCCGTCTTTGGTGACGCGCTCCGATCCGATCGCCAGCACGTCGCCGTTGGCAAGCCTTACGACCTCCGCGATCGAGCCGTCTTTGGCTTTTGCCAGGGGGCTGACCCAGGGCTTGCCGTCGTGATTGCGGATGGGAACGGCGTTGCGATCCATGCGGGCGGCGATCTGGAAGCCCCGGTGAATGCCGCCGATCAGAAAGCCGTCGTCGGGCAGCGCCGTCAGCGACTTGATGGCGCCGTCTTCTGCGGGGCCGAGGGGAATCCGGTTCCAGGCCATGCGCCCGCTTTTGGTCAAGGCCATCAGCCCCATGCTGCGGCTGGCTTTTTGCCGTGTCTTCTTGTCCGCCTTTTGTTCGAAGGTTCCGCCCACCAGAAATCCCCCATCGGCCCTGCGCGCCATGACCCAGGCGGAATCGTTGCGGGGCCCGCCGAAGGTCACGACCTTTTCCCGCCAGGCGTCGCGTTGCGGCTTGAGACGGTCGTACGCCGACGCCGCCAAGGACCAGCTGCGCTCGGCCCGCGCCGATGCTTCCGATTCGCGTTTTCGGGACTTGATCGCGCGCTCGGCCTCGACAAACAATCCGATCGCCACCTTGTAGTTTCGGCCTTTGCGGCCAACCGTGTTGAGGTAGGCAACGAGGGAGCGGTAGGCATTCGTCCACTCCTTCAGCTGATAATAGGCGTGACCTTCATAGAACAAGATCTCGCCACTGATGCCGAGAGGCGATTTTCGCAGTTTGGCGATGATGTCGATGGTTTCGCGAGGCTTCTTGGCGCGAATCGCCATGCTCAACTGATGGCGAAGAACATCGTAGCGAACCTCGGGGTTAAGCACGTCCTCCTGCGCCAGGGCCGCACCGGCCGATGGCAACAGCAGGATTCCGAGCAGGGCCAGACCATACGCAACAGTTGCAAAGCGATCGGTGTTCAATGATAAGGCCCTCTGTCATCAATTGCCGAACGGTGCCGGCTGCGGTTAACGGTGTTAGGGTACGCGCATGACGCCTGGCGCAACAATAACCATACGTCAGTTTGGCGCAAGCCGCTCGCCTCGTCGTGGGCGGGGGCCGGCGACGGGGCCATGATCACGGACGCTGACACTGACATCACCCTGCCCTCGGACCGCGGCGCGTACGGGCTCCTCATCGACTCCGAGAGCGCGGTGGCGGTGCGTATCGGGCGCCGCGGCCGTGTGCTCGCCCCTGGGCTCTATCTCTATTGCGGCAGCGCCAATGGGCCGGGCGGCATCGCCGGCCGGGTCGGGCGGCATCTGAGGCGAGAAAAAGCCTTGCGCTGGCATGTCGATCGCCTAACGCGGGCGGGACGGATTGCTGCAGTGATCGTTGCGCCGGGAGGAGATGAATGCGGCTTGTTCTCGCGTTTTTCCGCAGTTTCCGGGGCGGAGGTGCCGATCGCAGGGTTCGGTGCCAGCGACTGCCGCCGCTGTCCGGCACATCTGGTAAGGTTTGCGAACTCAAGTCAGCCCTTCGCCCTCCCCCTGACGCGGCGCGAATTCATGGTCTAGATTGCCTCCTCTCCGCTGTAGGCAACGGACTATGATTTTCCGGATATAAAACCTTCTTGCCCAATCTTCCCTGCGGGCCATTCACAAGACGCATGCAGGCATGCTATCGGATTCGGGTGAACGATCGAGGACAGCGCATTTGCACCCACCCGTCATAGATGTGTTTTCCGACCCCATTTGCCCATGGTGCATGATCGGCAAACGCCGCCTCGACCGCGCGTTGGCGCGAATGGCGGAGGCGACCCCGGAGAGGCGAGCCCGCGTCCGCTGGCGAGTCTTTCAGTTAAACCCCAATATGGCGGCCGGGGGCATGGATCGGTCCGCCTATCTTGCCGCCAAGTTCGGGAGCGCCGAGCGCGCGGCCGAGGTTTACAGGGTGATCGGACGGGAGGGGCGCGGCGAAGGCATCGATTTCGCGTTCGATCGTATCCGTCGCACACCCAATACCCTGATGGCTCATGGGTTGATTCGGCAGGCGCAGGCCGCCGGCCTTGCATCGATCGCGGTGGAGCGTCTTTTCGCGGCGTATTTCACCCAGGGGCGCGATATAGGCGATCGAGAGGTCTTGACGAAGCTGGCGGCCGATATCGGCCTCGATGCCGATAGTGTCGCGAGCTGTCTAAGCGGCGATGGGGCGGATGCCCTGCGTGCCGAGGACGCCGCTGCGCGGCAGCGCGGCATCACCGGGGTCCCTTTCTTTTTGATCGATGGGCGCTACTCCCTTGCCGGTGCGGTGGCGCCCGAAGCCATCGTTCGGGCCTTGGAACTCGCCGCCGAGAGTGTCCCCTAGCCGACCGACGCGGCCTCCCCTCCGGCCCCGGCCATCCGTCCAAGGACCTCCAACTGCTGCGCCAGTCCCTCAATCTGCCTTTCGGGGGTCGGCCAATCGGCCTTGATGACCAGGGTATGGTCGGGCCTGAGGCGCAGACTGTCGGGCTTGCCGGCAATGGCGGCAATCAGCGCATCGGGGTTGGCGAAGTTGTCGCCCCGGAACGAAATCAGGCACCCGCGTTGGCCCGCCTCCACCTTCTCGATGCCGGCGGCGCGGCAACCCTGCTTCAGGGTGACGACGGAGAGAAGGTTCTCCACCTCCCGCGGCAGGGGCCCGAAGCGGTCGATCAATTCCGCCGCGAAACCCTCCACCTGATCGCGGGTCACCAACCCGGCAATGCGGCGATAGAGGCTCAGCCTGAGGCCGAGATCGGCGACATAGGACTCCGGGATCAGAACCGGAATGTCGACGTTCACCTGTGGCGACCATTCGTCCTCGACCGGTGCGCCGCCCTTCAGTTCGGCCACGGTCTCTTCGAGCATGTGCTGGTAAAGCTCCACCCCGACCTCGCGGATATGGCCGGATTGTTCGTCCCCCAAAAGGTTGCCCGCGCCGCGAATGTCGAGGTCGTGGCTCGCCAGGGTGAAACCGGCTCCAAGGCTGTCGAGGGTCTGCATCACCTCGAGCCGCTTTGCGGCGCCGGGAGTGAGGATGCGCCGGGGCGGCAGGGTCAGGTAGGCATAGGCGCGTACCCGGGAGCGCCCCACCCGGCCGCGCAGCTGGTAGAGCTGGCCCAGGCCGAACATGTCGGCCCGGTGGATGACGATGGTGTTGACGTTGGGAAGGTCGAGCCCGGATTCGATGATATTGGTCGATACCAGGATATCGAAGGCTCCCTCGAAGAAATCCTCCATGGTTCGTTCGATGTCACCCGCCGACATCCGGCCATGGACCGAGCGCAGGCGGGCGTCGGGAACGATATCGCCGATCTGCGCGGTGACGGCGGCGAGGTCGCTGATCCGCGGGCAGACGTAGAAGCACTGACCGCCGCGATGGATCTCGCGCTTGATCGCCTCGCGCACCACCAGCGGATCGTAGGGCAATACGAAGGTGCGGACGGCCAGCCTGTCCACCGGCGGAGTGGCGATGATGCTCATGTCCTTGACCCCCGTCAGCGCCAGCTGCAGGGTGCGCGGGATCGGCGTCGCCGTCAGGGTGAGAACGTGGACGTTGGTTCGCAAACGCTTGAGGCGCTCCTTATGGGCAACACCGAAGTGTTGCTCCTCGTCGACCACGAGAAGACCGAGGTCGTGGAATTTGACCGATTCGGCGAGCAGGGCATGAGTGCCGATGACGATGTCGATCCGGCCCGCGCTCAAGCCTTCCTTGATGCGGGCCGCTTCCGCCGCCGTCACCAGGCGTGACAATTGGGCGATCTCGACGGGTAAGCCCTGGAATCGCTGGGTAAAGACCTCCAAATGCTGTCGTGCGAGAAGGGTCGTCGGCACCACCACCGCCACCTGGCGTCCCGACATGACGGTGGCGAAGGCCGCCCGCAGCGCAACCTCGGTCTTGCCGAAGCCCACGTCGCCGCAGATCAACCGGTCCATCGGCCGGTCCCCGGCCAGGTCGGCAAGGGTTTCGGCGATGGCGCTCTGCTGGTCTTCGGTTTCTTCATAGGGAAAGCGCGCGCAGAATTCCTCGTATTCGCTGCCGCCGGCCGTCATGGGCCGGGCGCGGGCCAGCATGCGCTGGGCGGCGACCTTCAACAGCTCTTCGGCCATCTCGCGAATACGTTTACGCAGGCGCGATTTCTTTGCCTGCCATGCGGCGCCGCCGAGCCGGTCGAGCGCCACCGTCCCCTGGTCCTCGCCGTAGCGGCTCAGGACATCGATGTTTTCCACCGGCACGTAGAGCTTGTCCCCGCCCCCGTATGTCAGACGCAGACAGTCATGGGCGGCGGTGCGCCCGCCTTGTGCGCTCGGCACCTCAAGGGTTTCGAGCCCCTCGTAGCGACCGACGCCATGATCCACGTGAACCACCAGGTCGCCCTCTTCCAGGCTCGAAAGTTCGGCGGCGAACGCCTCCGCCGAGCGTCCGCGCCGCCGCGGCCGGGTCAATTTCTGGCCGAGGATATCGGGCTCGGCGATGACCGCGAGACCGGGCGCGGTAATCCCCTGTTGCAGATCGAGCTCCAGGATCGCGGGCACGGCGGGGTCCAGCGCCTCGACCTCGTACCAATTCGCGCAGGGCGCGATCTCACGCAGCCCGTGCTCGACACAAAGCCGATGGATGCGGCTCATGCTGCCGGCACTGGCGCAGGCAAAGATGACGCGCGCGCCGGCGCGGGCCTGTGCCCTTGCGAAAGCGACGGCGAGGTCGAACGGGTTGCCCTGTTCGCTGCGGGCCGCGGTTGCGAAACTGGCCATCAGTCGGGCGCCGGCATCGACCACCCCAGGGGCGCCCGAGGGCCGTGAGAAGGCATCGAATGTTAGGAGCCGGTGATCGGAAAGGGCCTTGGTCCAGGCCGAGCCAGTGAGATACAGCTGGTCCGGGGGCAGCGGATTGTAAATCTCGCCGCCGCTATCGCCATGGGCGGCACCCAGGTCTCGGCGTGCGGCGTAGTAATCCTCGATCTGCTCGAGACGTAAATTCCGGCCATCCTCCACACCGGCGCCGAGGCTCACCGTCACTTCCGGCAGGAAGTCAAGAAGGCTCCCCATACCTTCGTGGAACAGTGGAAGCCAGTGTTCCATGCCGGCGATACGTCGGCCCTCGGATATGGCGCCATAAAGAAGATCGCCCTCCCTGGCGGCGCCGAATTGTTGGCGGTAACCGCGCCTGAAGCGATTGATGCTGTCCTCGGTCAGGACCACCTCGCTCATCGGCTTGAGGATGATGCTGCCAGTCTCGGCATCCCCTTTCGTCATTTGCGAGACCGGGTCGAAGGGGCGGATCTGCTCGATCTCCTCGCCAAATAGATCGAGGCGAACCGGCTGGGCGTGGGCCGAGGGGAACAGGTCGACGATCCCGCCACGAATGGCGAATTCGCCTGGTTCCATCACCGTTTCCGTGCGCATGTAGCCGTTGCGTGCGGCATAGGCGAGAAATTCGTCGACATCGAAGGGAGCCCCCGCCGCGACGGTGAAGGCGACGTCCTGGAAAGCCGAGGGCAACGGGACTTTCTGCACCAAACCATTGACCGTGGTCAGCACCACGCGGGGCCCCGTATCGGGCGTATCGTCGCCGTCGAGCCGCTGGGCCAGGGTCCACAAGGTTTCGATGCGCCGGGCCGCGATCGCGCCGTTGGGCCCGACCCTGTCGTAGGGCAGACAGTCCCATGCCGGAAAGCGCAGGATTTCAATGCCCGGAACCAGGGTGCCGAGGGCGCCCGCGGTTCGCTCCAGGGCGCGGTCGTCGACCGCGACGTGAAGCAGGGTCTTGAGATCGCCCCGGCGAAACCGTTCGGCCAGCCAAAAACAGTCGGTCGGTCCAGGCGCAGCCGCAATCAGAATATCGCTCATCGGCGATGCCTTAAAATCTTTATTTTGCAGTGTCATATGATAGAGTTTTTATAATTCACAAGAAGTTGAAACACCGATCCCTCAAGCCCTTGGGGCACCGGAGCGCGGCCCGAGATCCAATCCATCAGTTCGGCATCGGCTTGCTCCACCAGGGCCTCGAACTGATCGAGTTCAGGCGCGCTGAAGGTGCCAACGTGCCGCTCGGCAAAGCCGCCGAGCACCAGGTCGCTCTCCTGAGTGCCGCGGTGCCGGGCCTTGTAGAGTAGCCGTTTGCGTCTCAGCACAAGGTCGTCCACGGGGGTTCATCCTTCACGCACAATAACCCCCCGCCCCCAGCCAGTGACAGGGCGCGACGGTGTGCGTAGGATATAAGCCTTCCAGACGGTCCTGTCAGCCACCCTCGTTGGAAACGACGGTCCATGCGCCCCGAAATTCTTTATCCTGTCTTCAAGGGCCTCACCACCTTGCCTGGGATAGGGCCGCGCAACGCGAAGCTGATCGAGCACGTGGCCGGCGGCCCTCATGTGGTCGATTTGTTGTGGCATCTTCCAACCGGTCTCATCGACCGCAGCTTCCAGCCCCTGGTCAAGGATGCGCCGGCGGGACGGATCGCGACCCTGCTTCTGACCGTCGACAAGCACGTGCCCGCGCCGAACCGGCGTCTGCCCTACAAGGTTCTGTGTTCCGATGAAACGGGCGAGGTGGAGCTGGTGTTTTTTCACGCCCGCCCCGACTGGCTGGAGAAGACCCTGCCGGTGGGCGCCGAGCGGGTGATTTCCGGCAAGGTCGAACACTATCGAGGTGCGGTGCAGATCACCCATCCCGATCATATCGCCCTACCCGAGGAGCGCGCCAGCCTGGCCGGGGTGGAGCCGGTTTATGGCCTGACCCAGGGGCTGTCGCCCAAGACCCTGAACCGGGCCGTAGCAGCGGCGCTTTCCATGCTGCCCGACCTTCCAGAATGGCTCGATCCGGCCCACCGCGCGCGGGAAGGCTGGCCGGACTGGAAGACGGCGGTCGGCGGCGCCCATCGCCCCCAGGAAGAGAGCGATCTCGACCCCCTGACGGCGGAACGGCAAAGGCTCGCCTATGACGAGCTGCTGGCGAGCCAGTTGGCCATGGCCTTGGTGCGCCTGCATATGCGCCGACAGGGCGGCCGGGCGACGAGGTCCGATGGCACGGCAGGGGATGCGGCGCGCGCGGTTCTTCCCTACACCTTAACCGCCTCGCAGGCGCAGGCTCTCGCAGAGATCCTCGGCGACATGGGATCGGACCTTCGCATGCTGCGCCTGCTGCAGGGCGATGTCGGCAGCGGCAAGACGGTGGTCGCCGCGCTGGCGATGTTGGAGGCTTTCGGCGCGGGCCGCCAGGCGGCCTTGATGGCGCCGACGGAAATTCTCGCGCGCCAACATTTTTCCGCCGTCGCCCCCCTGTTCGAGGCTGCCGGCGCAAAGGTCGCCTTGCTGACCGGCCGTCACAAAGGGGCGCCGCGCCGGCGCCTGCTGGAGGCCCTGGCCGCAGGAGAAACCCATGCCCTCGTCGGCACCCATGCCCTGATCCAAGAGGACGTAAAATTTGCCGACCTCGCCCTCGCGGTGGTTGACGAGCAGCACCGCTTCGGCGTCACCCAGCGCCTGCAACTCGCGGAGAAGGGGCGCGGCACCGATGTCCTGGTGATGACGGCGACGCCGATCCCGCGCACGCTCACCCTGCTCGCCTATGGGGATCTCGACGTCTCCCGCCTCACCGAAAAACCCGCCGGCCGCCAGCCCGTAGACACGCGGACGGTGCCGTTGGCCCGCCTTGACGAGGTCGTCGCCGCCGTCGGCCGGGCCATCGGCGATGGGCCCCAGGGCGGTCAGCAGGTGTTCTGGGTGTGTCCTTTGGTCGAGGACTCCGAGGCCCTCGACCTTGCCGCCGCCGAGGAACGGTACGGCGCGCTTTCACGGCTTTTCCCCGGCAAGGCCGGTTTGGTCCATGGGCGCATGAAAGGTCCGGAAAAAGACGCCGCCATGTCGGGCTTCGCCGACGGGCGCATCCGCATCCTGGTTGCCACCACCGTGATCGAAGTCGGCGTCGATATTCCTGAGGCGACGGTGATGGTGGTGGAGCACGCGGAGCGCTTCGGCCTTGCCCAGCTTCACCAGTTGCGCGGGCGCATAGGGCGCGGGGCGGCCCGCTCCACCTGTCTCCTCCTCTACGGCCCGGGGCTGACCGCGACCGCGCGCGAACGTTTGAAGATCCTGCGCGAAACCGAGGACGGCTTCCGCATTGCCGAGGAGGATCTGCGTTTGCGCGGGGCCGGCGAGATTCTCGGGACGCGGCAATCGGGATTGCCGTCCTTCCGTATTGCCGATATCGCCGCCCACGGCCCGCTCATGGAGACCGCTCGGGACGACGCGGCGCTGATCCTGGAAAAGGACGCCGGGCTCGCCTCCGCCCGCGGGGAGGCGCTTAGGGTCCTGCTCTACCTGTTCGAGCGGGATGCGGCGGTCGGTTATGCGCGGTCGGGCTGATCGTCGAGCGGTTCGGCAACCGCCGCAGCGCGGCCTTTGTTGCGCTCGCGAAGGATATCCAGGTCCTCGAAGGTCTTGCCGGATACTTGGGGCGTGTTCCTGACCTCCAAGGGGCGACGGTCCTCGGGCGTAACGATGCCGCCGGACATCACCATCTTGATCCCCTCCTCCACCGTCATGTCGAGGACGACGACGTCTTCTTGGGGCACGAACAGAAGAAACCCGGAGGTAGGATTGGGGGTGGTCGGCAGGAAGATGTTGAGCACCCGTTCCTTGGTCAGGTTTTGAACCTCTCCCACCGTCTCGCCGGTCAAAAAGCCGAGCGCCCAGATGCCGCGCCTGGGGTATTCCACCAGGACGACCTGGCGAAAGGCATCCGATTGATGGCTGAGGACGGTTTCGAAGACCTGCTTGATGGTGGCGTGGACGCCACGGATGATCGGCATGCGTTCGAGCAAGCGCTCCGACATCCTGAAGAAGGTGCGGCCCAGCAGGTTGGCGGTGAGGGCGCCGATCAAGACCAGGCCGATCAGCACGATAATCAGCCCGAGCCCAGGTATTGAGAACGGCAGGTAGGCTTCGGGGTGATACTTGAAGGGCACCAGTGGCATCACCCGGTCGTCGATCCAGGTCACGATCGCCCAGGACAGCCAAACCGTCAGGCCGATCGGCGCGGTCACGAGAATCCCCGCAATCAGGTAATTCCGTATGCGGTGCAAGAGTCGGGCGCTAAAAGACTGCCGGCCGTGAGGCGGTTGCGCCGAGGGGGGTGCGTTATCCCCCCCTTTCTTCATGTCGTCATGGCTCATGGCCGTTGATCGGACCGGTGTTGCGCTGCTCCGTGCGGGCGGCCGTTGAAGCCGGCCTGTGGCCTCTCTCGGCGCGATCCCATCGCCGGAGGCTAATTCAGCCCTTGGCGGCGATTATACTGGCCGCCGGAATAATTCTTGAAGATCTCGCCAAGGTCCGGGTGATCGATGGGTTCACCCGAATGGTCCTCCTCGAGATTGCGCTCCGCCACGTAGGTCCAGTGGTCCGCGCCGTCGACCAGCACGTGATACCACGGCGCATCCTTGGGCGGCTTCGATCGCGCGACCCGCTCATACCATTCCGCACTGCCTTGGTAGCTGGCATCCACGTCCACGATCACGCCGCGATAGTCGAACAGCTTGTGGTGGATGGGTTGGCCGACATGGAACCTGGCAAAAGATTTCTTCATGGACAACTCCGGAAGCGAACCATGGGGATGTTTATATAGGTTCTGGTCGAGGACGCTACTATGGAATTCCCGCCGCGCCCGCGGACGGTCCCGCTTTGGCGGGCATTAATTTATGAATATCAGCTGGTTATTGCAAATACGCGGGGCCGAAATAGACGGCAATTAAGGCAAATTTTACCATTCCGATCTACCTTGGTCGGCGGAGGTTTTTCGTACATGTCCACAATCGGTTCCCTAGCCCGGCCCGCTGTCCTTGCGGGCATCGCATTGGTCCTCGGCGGCTGTGTGCTGCTCGATAATCGTCCCACCCAGGTCGGCAAGACCGTCACAATCGATGACCAGGGGCGCAAGGTCACCGTCTATCGCGTCTGCGAAAAGGCTCGCCTTCCTTTGTCGTTCGCGACCCAGAGCCGCTGCCATTCGGAAAAGATCGTCGACAATTACTGCTATCGATCAATCGGCAAGATCGATTGCTACGACAAGCCTGTTCCCGGTCGGGTCAGGGTCTATCCCCAGTAATGGTGCGGTCTGCGCGCTCCAAACCCGCGCCGGTGCGCGGCAAGGACGCCGTTGGGCGGGCATGCTCCCCGTCCAAGGCCTCGTCCCCCGTTCCCGCCTCCAAGCCCGAGCCCCGGATATGGAATGCCTGCTATGTCTTCGCCGACGCCGCGGGAAGCGCCAGTATGGTGGTTCGCCAAGTGCGGGCCCTGGATGCATCGCGGGCGCGTCGGATCGCCGTCAATGCCGCGCCGGAGGGCGAGTTCATGTTGACCCTGGTGCCCGAATCCGACGAACAGTTCCTTGGCCAGGTCCGGCTGCGCGCATTGGCGGCACGCGCGGACTGAGGCCCGGCGCGCCGCGGATCCGCTCCGCCACCACCTGTGGCGCAATGGTCCGGCGGATGCATTGCCTGATTGCCGATTAACCGGTCTTTCACCGCTGCGGCCTAGGCTGCCGGCCATGACCGAGTCTCACGGATTTAGGCCGGCGGCAGGCACGGCACAGGCCCAAGACCGCACGCAGCCGGAGCCGCATCTTTGCGGCCCCGCGCGCCTCCTGCTGGTCGCGCTCGGCTGGGTGAATGTCGGCCTTGGCCTGCTCGGACTGTTCCTGCCGCTGGTGCCGACGACGGTATTCCTGTTGATTGCGCTTTGGCTGTTTTCCAAGAGCTCCCAACGCTTTCACCATTGGCTCTACACCCATCCCCGGCTCGGGCGGACGTTGCGGGCGTGGCATGCGCGGCGCGCGATACCTCGCTCCGCCAAGGTCGCGGCACTTTGCCTGATGAGCTTGAGTTGGCTGCTGGTCGCCGTCGTCGCGGCCGAGAATTGGGTGCTTCCTCTCGCCTTGGGGCTGGTTATGGGCCCGCTCGGCGTCTTCATCGCGAGCCGCCCCGGCGTTCCTGCGCAATCGAGCGATTCGCCCTGACGGCACCTCTCCCGCTCCACGGCACGGCGTGCTTTATTTCGACCATCGACGGTGCGATCTGTTAGACTGACGCCAATATGATTTGTAGAGGGAGACGGCCATGTACGTCGAATCCGTTCTCAAGTCCAAGGGCGCTCAGGTCGTCACCGCTAAACCGGACGCATCGGTGGAGGATGTCGCGAGGTTGTTGGACGAGGCCAAAATCGGCGCCGTCGTCATCAGCGCCGACGACGTCCGCGTGAGCGGCATTCTTTCCGAACGGGATATCGTTGCCGCCATCGCCGCCAAGGGACCGGCGGCGCTGGAACTGCCGGCTTCGGCTTTGATGACGCGGGACGTGGTGACCTGCAAGCCCGAGGACCACATTGCCGAACTTATGGTGACGATGACCGAGAAGCGCATCCGCCATCTTCCGGTTCTGATCGACGGGAGTCTCGCCGGGATCATATCCATCGGCGACGTGGTGCGTTGCCGGGTTCAGGAAATCGAGGCCGAGGCCGAGGCCCTTAGAACTTACGTTACCCAAGGCTGAGGCGGCTCCGCCTCGCCAGAATCGCGCTGGCTACCGGCAGTGCCCGCCCCGTCACGCGGCCAACGTCTGGATCGCAAAAAAAGCGCAACCCTCCGCTTGGATGATAGGTCGAATCGATCCGGTGCACGCGGCTTTCGCACGCATGGGGGCTCTGATAGAGTTGTGTCCCGGTCGGCGTCGGGAACGCGCAGATTGGGGCGGTCAGATTGTGCTCACCATGTGATTCCAGATTTTCTGTCAGGGGTGAGGATCGACCGACACCTAAAATAGATGCCATTTTGCGTCGCGAAGTTGCAGTAGGGTCATGTCCGACAGCGGTACACCGCAGAAGCGGGATGTTGTCCCCGTCACGGAAGGTAACAGGTCGTGAGAGCGAGCGGAGGCCATTGCTCATGTCGCGGTTTTGGCGCTTAGCGATTTTAGCCTTCGCGTTCGGCTTTCCTTTGGGTGCCGTGGCCGCCACGAAAGCGAATACGGTCACGCTACAGTTGCAGTGGGACCACCAATTTCAGTTCGCCGGTTATTATGCCGCGCTGTGGAAGGGCTTTTACGCCGAAGAAGGCTTGACCGTCACCATTCGCTCCGCGTTCGAACCCGACGGCAAATTTCACAAACCAACCGAGGAAGTCGCAACGGGACGGGCCGATTTTGGCGTGGGCGCCATCGATATCCTCAAGGCCCGGGATCAGGGTCGGCCCCTTGTCATTCTTGCCTCGGTTTATCAGCACAGTCCCGTCGCGTTCTACGCCCGGGCGGGCACCGAATTGCGCTCACCCGCCGACCTGACCCGGCTGACGGTCGCCACCCGCGGAATTAATGGCAGGGCTTATCCCGAACTGATGGCCATGTTGCGGGCGGAAAACATCCCGCCTGCGCGGATCCGAACGCAGCCGATTCGCCTGCGGCTCGGCCTGCGCGATCTTTCCGCCGGAAATGTCGACGTCGCGGCGGGGTTCACGATATCCGCGGGCTGGATCGCGCGGGAACTGAACCTGGCATTGACCGCCCTCTATCCGTCCTCATACGGGGTCGATTTCTATGGCGGCGCTCTCTTCACCCATAAGCGCCTTCTCGATCAGTCTCCGGAGACCGCCGAGGCCTTCATCCGGGCTTCTCTGAAAGGGTGGCGGTACGCCCTGACCCATGGCGAGGAAATCGCCGACCGGATTGCCGCCGAACTGCCGCGCCGAATTCCTCTCAAGGATGCGCGGGGTTTCAATCGCTTTCAGATCGAACAGGTCGCCCGGCTGATCCAAGCCGACGTCATTACCCTCGGCCACATCAACCACGCGCGTTGGGGGCGGATGCACGCCGCCCTCAAGGATATCGGCCTGGTGAAGGGTCAATTCGAGGAGAAGCAAGCGATCTACGACCGCCATCAGCTGGCCCGCGATCGGATTACCAAAACCCACAGATTCGCCATCGGCCTGACTATCGCGGCACTTACCCTAGGGCTCGGCTTTTGGCTGGTCACCGTGGTCAGAAACCGGCGCTTGAAGCAACACACCACGCAACAACTTCGGGAGAGCGAAGCTAAATACCGAGCAATCATGGCCGCGCAACCGGATTTGATATTCATGCTCTCCCGTGAAGGGGTCCATTTGGATTATTACGCTTCCAGTCTGGAAGATCTCCTTGTTGAGCCAGAGAAATTTCTCGGCCGCCGTGTCGACGAGGTTTTGCCCGCAGATATCGCCGAGCTCTACAAGAAGCGGATTTCGGACACCCTACGGACCCAGCAACTGCAACAGTTCGAATACCAGCTTGATTTCGAAGACGGCTACAGGTCCTTCGATTGTCGCATGGTGGTGAGCGGAAAAGATCAGGTTCTTGCGATCGTCCGAGACGTCACCGCCCAACGGGAGACGGCAAAGCAGCTGCAGCAGGCTCAGAAGATGGAGGCGGTGGGCCAGCTGACCGGCGGCATCGCCCATGATTTCAACAATCTCCTCGCGGTCGCCCTCGGCAACGTCGAACTGGCCGAGGATGCCGCCCGGTCGGGCGGCGATGTGCGTCCTTATTTGGCGGCGATCAAGCGCGCGACCGAGCGCGGTGCATCCCTGACCCATCAACTGCTGGCGTTTTCCCGGCGTCAGACCTTGTTCCCGGTCGCTCTTGACGTCGGCAAACTGACCCGTGAGATGACCGATTTGTTGAGCCGCACCTTGGGCGAGACCATCGAGGTCAAGGTTACCGGTCAGGACGGCCTGTGGCTTTGCGAAGCCGACCCGAATCTTCTGGAAAGCGCCATTCTCAACCTTGCCATCAACGCTCGGGACGCCATGCCCCAGGGCGGCACCTTGACGATCACGACCGGCAATGCCCGCTTCGATGGCGAGGATGCCGGGGCTCAGTCCGGCTCAAAGCCCGGAGATTACGTGATGGTGGCGGTGAGCGATACCGGAACGGGCATGTCGAAGGATGTGATGGAGCATGTTTTCGATCCCTTCTTCACCACCAAAGAAGTGGGGCGCGGGACCGGCCTTGGCCTCTCCATGGTTTACGGCTTTGTCAAACAATCGGGCGGCCACGTGACGGTAGAAAGCGAGGAGGGCCTTGGCACCACCATCAAGCTCTACCTGCCCCGCTCGGTACAGGCGGAGGAAGAGCTGACGGAGGCCGATGGCGACGACATACCCGAGTCGCGGGGCGAGACCGTGCTGGTGGTCGAGGACGATGCCGACGTCCGCACGCTCTCGGTCTCGCTTTTGACCGCGCTGGGATACGGGATCGTGGAGGCCGCCGACGGCCACAGCGCGCTCCGGGCCTTGGAAAAGGCCCCGCGCGTCAATCTCTTGTTCACCGATGTCGTTCTGCCGGGGGGGATGAATGGCGGCGAACTGGCCGCAGAGGTCCAAAAACGCCATCCCGGTTTGCCGGTGCTCTACACCTCCGGATATGCGGAGTTATCCAATTTCGATTCGAGCGCCTTGGATAAAAGGACCACTCTGCTCCATAAACCATACCGCCTGTCGGAGCTCGCCCGTAAGGTGCGCGCGGCATTGGACGCGGCTGTCGTCTAACCCGCGCTATCGCGCTGTCAGGGGAAGGCCCGACTTGGCTATGGGGCCTCGTCGGTGAAGAGGCCGTATCCCACCCCATGGACGGTGCGGATCGCGGATGCCGCCTTTCCCGCGGCGTTGACTTTAACCCTGAGGCGGGCGACGAGCGCGTCGACGCTTCGGCTGTTCTCGAGCTTTCGCCCCAGCACCACCAACGAAAGTTCCTGGCGCGAAATGGCCCTGTTTCGATGCGCCAATAAGGTCCGCAGGAGCCGATATTCGGCCCCCGTCAAGGGCACGCGATCACCCGAAGGCGATACCAGACTGGCGTCGGCGGCATCGAAGCCCCAACCGGCGATATCCGCGTCCGGGACGGAATCCGGCTTCTCCGTCGTGTTCATTGAATCCCAATGCCGCAAGACGTTGTTCATCCGCGCCAACAGAACGCGACTGGAAAACGGCTTTGTCACGTAGTCGTCGGCGCCCAGTTCGAGGCCGAGGACCTGGTCGATGTCATCGCTTCTTGCCGTCAGCACGATGACCGGCATCATCGATGACTGACGTATACTGCGCAGGATATCGAGCCCATGCTGGTCGGGTAAATTCAGGTCCAGCAGCACAAGGTCGAACGGTTCTCCTCCGAGGGCGACCTCGGCCTCCGCGCCCCTATGCACTTGCGTGAGGCGTGCACCCTCTTGTTCCATCAGCGCGGCGACGACCCGACAGACCTCCAGATCATCCTCGACAATCAGGATATTTCGCTTCGCCAACATGACGTTCGGTTGACCTCGGCAGCGGACGACACCCGGGCTGCGATACCCTCGCGGGTTCACCCCCGGCCTTCCTTAGAACGGCCCAGTCTGGCGCGATGGTAAGCAATGCGCAACCTTGCGTCGATCCGCGCTTGCAGCCCCTCCCCTTGGCTTCATCCAGGGGAATTCGGGTTAACCAGAAAATCGTAGGGCTCGATTGTAATTCTGTGTTACACACGTAATAAACTGAAACAAAATGTATAGTATATCATAGGATAATATAATGTTATTGGGATCTTATATTTTATCATTAACAGGATTTTCACTAATTAGCTTTAACCAGGAAATATGTATCGCATGTTCCCGGCAAAGTGGCGTGCCATCGCCGGAATGGAGGGCTCGGCACTCCTGACAGATTGAAAGGAAAATGAACATGTCCCAAGAAGTTTCGCAAGACGCGGGAAACGCTAAAAAGGCGCCCGCAAAGGCGGCGATGTCGGTCCTGGGCCGTTTGGCGGAATTGCTCCGCTTCGGCGCCTTCCTGTCTCGGTTCAAGATCAAGTACCAGGTGAGCGCCCTTGCGTTGGTGGGCGTAGTCGCGCTGGCCGGCGTCGGCACCTTCACCCATCTCTCGATGAGCGAGGGCATCGCGGTTGTTAATGAATTCGAAGCGGCAGAGAACCGGGCAGCGAAGGTGAATGCGACCCAGATCGGCATGCTGCAGCTGCGGCGAAACGAAAAGGACTTTCTCCTGCGCTCCAGCACCAAATACGCCAAACGCCACGAGAAGAATCTTGCGGAGGTCTATACCTATCTGGACGCGCTGAACAAAAGTGGCCTGACGCCGGAGACCGAGGCCCACATCCAGGCGCTCAAGCCGCTCATCGATGCCTACGGCGCCCAGTTCCGCAAGGTGGTCGAGATGAAAAAGACCCTCGGCCTCGACGAGAAGAGCGGCCTTCGCGGCAATGCGCGGAAATCCGTCCACGATATCGAATCGGCCCTCAAAGGTGTCGGCGCCGATAACCTGATGGTGACCATGCTGATGATGCGCCGCCATGAGAAGGACTTCCTCCTCCGCCTCGACAAGAAATACGTCACCCGCATGGTCAAGCGCGCGGAAACCTTCAGCAAGCGCCTCGCGGCCTCCCCGCTTCCACCGGCGAAAAAGGCGGAGATCACCAGGCATTTGGCCGCCTACCAGTCGGCCTTCGCCGCCATGGCCAAGGGCTATCTCACCTTGGGGGACAATCTCAAGCTTCTCAGTGCCAGCTATGCCAAGACCGTGCCCGTCATGGAGAAGATGGTGAAGGCTTTCAAGGAACAGGCCGAGGCCGCCCGCGCCACCCTGGACGCCAATGGCGAGGCGACAAAGTTCTATACGTTGCTTGCCGTGCTTGTCGCCTTGGGCTTCATCGTGCTGTTTTCCTACGTCATCGGCTCCGCCATCTCCAATCCATTGGTGCGGCTCGCTGCGGGCATGGAGAAGCTGACCCATGGTCGGACCGACATCGAGGTCATCGGCACCGAGCGCCGGGACGAAATCGGGATGGTCTGGCGTGCCCTGGACAAGCTGAAGCTCGCCGTGGGCGAGAACTTCCGGATAAAGCAGATGGTCGAGGAAATGCCGATCAATATTCTGACCTGTGATCCCCATGACGGCACCGTGAATTACGCCAACAAGACCTCCCTCGAGACCCTCAAGCGTTTCGAGGAGCGTATGCCGGTCGCGGCGGAGGAGATCGTCGGACACGGCATCGACTTCATTTTCGAGCACAACAAGGACGAACACCTCAAGCGGCTCTCAAGTGCCGAGGATCTCCCCCATCAGGAGGTGATTCAGTTGGGCGAGGACTATCTGGACCTCTCGGTCTCGGCCATAACCGATATCGACGGCGCCTATATGGGCCCGATGTTGAGTTGGTCGGTGGTCACCGACAAGGTCAAGGCCGATCGCGAGGCCGAGCGGTTGCTCAACATGATCGACACCATGCCGATCAACGTGATGACCCTGGATCCCGGGGATTTCACCATCAGCTACGCCAACCAGACCTCCAAGCAGACACTGAAGCCGATGGAACACCTGCTGCCGTGCCCTGCGGAGGAGGTCGAGGGCCAGTGCGTTGACATCTTCCACAAGCATCCCGAACACCAGCGCAACCTGCTGACCAATCCCGACAACCTGCCCCACAAGGCCAACATCAAGCTTGGCGACGAGACGCTGTCACTCGAGGTTTCGGCGGTGCGCGACAAGGACGGTGCCTACATCTGTCCGATGATGGCGTGGTCGGTGATTACCGATCAGATGGCCATTGCCACGCGTGTCCAGGATGTAGCCGATGCCGTCGCCGCTTCCTCAACGCAGATGAAGGCCACGGCCGAAAGCATGGCTTCGACCGCCGAGGAAACCAACGTCCAGGCGTCGACCGTCGCCGCGGCGTCCGAGCAGGCCACCAACAACGTCCAGACCGTGGCCTCGGCGGCGGAGGAGCTGTCGTCCTCGATCAACGAAATCGGCGAGCAGGTCTCCCAGTCGACCAGGATCGCCCAGAAGGCGGTCGACGAGACCCAGAAGACCAACGAGACGGTCCAGGGCCTGGCCGACGCGGCGCAGAAGATCGGCGACGTGGTCGACCTCATCAACGACATCGCC
>JAWWBR010000001.1:0-75230 GCA_033720855.1 Alphaproteobacteria bacterium | reverse complement strand
TTGGTAAACATGATTTCTCTCCCAAAAAATACGTCCGGACGAAAGTCTCGCCCTCACCTAGCACAGGGCCAATACATTGAAAATAAGTAAAATACAGTATGATTAAGAGGTTTACATCGATGTAGCCGTGTACACAGCACCGAAAACCGGCCCCGTGATCGCCTAACCCATTATTTTCAAAGATATTAGTGCGCCACCGCGCCCCTTACGCGGGGCCCGGACGTGTCGCCGCCACCGACGGCCGCTCGGCGAACGCCGCGTGCCAGGCCGCCAGTCTGGGGTGCCCCGTCCGCCAGGCAAATTCCGGGATTTCGGCGGCGAAACGGTCCATGAATTCGAGCGCGCAACAGAGCTCGATGGCGACGATACCGTCGCCGGCGGTGAAGGCGTCGAGCTCGGCCTCGATCTTCGCCAGCCCGCGCTCGATCTTGGCCATCTGCCGGCCGATCCACCAGGCCGATCGTTCGGGCTCTGGGCGCCGCGTTTCCTGGCGCCGCAACCCCACCGCCTCCATCACCCCGAGGACCACGGCCTCGCGCTGCAGCACACAACGCCGTTCGACCGCGTCATCAGGGTAAAGCCGCGGCGGGCCGAGCTCGTCCAGATAGGCCGCGATCAGCCGCGATTCGATCAGCGTCTCGCCCTCATCGGTGATCAGCGTCGGAATCTTATCCAAGGGATTGCGGGCATCGAGATCGGCGCCCTCGGCCCGCGCCGGGATGAGCTCGATGCGATCCATCAGGCCCTTCTCGCGGGCGGCGATGTGGACGATCCGCACGAAGGGCGAGGTCGGCGAATAATAGAGCTTCACTGCCGTGCCTGGTTTGCCCCGATTGCCCGGCGGCGCTTATACCTGGCCGTCGAACCGTTCCGAGGTGCCGACGATGAATTTCTGCGGCGATACGTCCGTGCGGCCGGAGTCTGCGGCGCCCACCTCCGCCGATCCGCCGACCCTGAGGATCTCAAGCTCCTCATCGCCGACGCGCTCGAACCAATAGCGGGCGCCGCGCGGGATCAGGATCCCTTCGTGAGGGCCGAACTCGCCCAGTTCGACGTCGCCGGGGCCGTAGAACCTGGCGCGGCCGCCCAGCACCAGCCAGAATCCATCATTGTTCTTGTGGTAATGCAGGTTGTTTTCACCGCCGTCCTGGACCACCTGAACCAACGCCTTGAGCACATCACTGTCGCAAAGGCGAACCGAGGCCTTGCCTGAAGCGAATTTCTCGGGCTTGCGGTAGCGGAACGCCTGAATGCGCGCTTCCGCGTCCACATGGGCCTGCTCGTCGATATCCGATGTCTGCCGTGTCGCCATTGTTTCCTCCTCGCGCCGCTGAGATGTTTGGGCCCCGGTCAAAAGCGTTTTTGACTTTTGCCCGCGCGCCGCCATTCACCGTGGCGTCGTCTTTTCGCTTCCAGTTTAAATCAAGACCGGGCCCCCGCCCAGGAGAGATGCACCGATGCCCAAAAGGCCTGGTGCGCTTCGTTCAGTGCCGGTACCGCCAACCCCTCTGGCGCCAGTGCCCGTGAAACCGGTGCCGGCGATGCCAGTGTCCATGGTGGCCATGGAAGAATCCGAAGTGCAGGGTGACGGGATAATAGGGCCGCGCCCCGTATCTCGAGCCCCGGTAGCGGCCATAGCCTCCGCGCGTCGTCACCCGCCGGGGCACCCGCCAGATGCCGTCGCGGAAGCGGCAGCGGGTTCCGCGTCCGACCGCTTGCCGGCCATCGATGATCAAGGCGCGGTGATATTCCCGACAATCCATGCCCGCCGCGTTTTTAAAGGTCCGTGTCGGCGTCACCCGTCCCCTGTGCCTGGTTGCCGGATTGTGCCAGGCCGCGCCGGCCCCGATCGGGTTGTATTCCAGGGCGTTCTGCAGGGCCTGTTCTTGCCGGTGGCGATCCTCGCCCGACAATAGGGCATCGGGCGCCGGTTGCCGGGCCAAGGCGCCCGGCGCCAAGGCCAGCACCAGGACCGATGCGGATGCGACGATCAAGGCTTTCACGGGCCTGTTCCCCCCGCGGGACATTGCGACACCGGTTACAATATCCCCTGTCACGGAGAGCGGCAAATCGGATCGACACGCCTCGAGGGTTTACCCATCCTCCGACCCTTCAGGCCTCTCCGGACGCAGATTTCCCCGCGTTTTCCCGCCCGATGCGAATCCCTTCCCCAAGACCGCTTGAGTCATCGGCACCGCCCCCATGGTGGCGACAGCAAAGTCGGCGGAGAGCGGGCTTTGTGGTGCCCTCTTCAAACCCGAACGGCGGTTGCAATTGGCTCTTATTTGTGTATTTTGCGAAATATGGAATTAAATACCGCAACCCGGGTCTTTTCCGCCTTGGGCAACATCACCCGCTTGAGGGCTTTTCGCGCGCTCATCGAGGCGGGGCCGACGGGGCTGACCGCGGGCGCCATTGCCCGGTCCCTCGACGTGCCGCCCTCGACCCTGACCGCCCATCTCGGGCGGCTCGTGCAGGCGGATCTTTTGCAGTCGTGGCGTTCGGAGCGGAACATCTATTACGCCATCCGGGTCGAACAGGTGCGGGACGTCGTTGCCTACCTCACCATGGAATGCTGCCGGGGGCAGCCGGAACTCTGCGGGTTCGAGGGGAAAGCCTCTGCGGCAGGTCAAGAGCTGGAGGATTCGGCATGACCGAAAACCCCTATCACGTCCTATTCCTCTGTACCGGCAACTCGGCCCGCTCGGTGATGGCCGAGGCGATCCTCGACCGCATGGGCGCGGGCCATTTCGTCGCCCACAGCGCCGGCAGCCGGCCCAAAGGGGAGATCCACCCCTTCACCATCGCGCTCCTCAACAAGCTCAATCATCCGACCGGCGACTTGCGCTCCAAATCCTGGGACGAGTTCGGGCAACCCGAGGCGCCCCGACTGGATTTCGTCTTCACCGTCTGCGACAGCGCCGCCCAAGAGGTCTGCCCGGTCTGGCCGGGTCAGCCCATGACCGCGCACTGGGGCATCCCCGACCCGGCGGCGGTCCAGGGGACGGAGGCGGAACGGCACCTGGCCTTCGTCGACGCGTACCGGATGCTGGAGCGTAGGATCGGCATATTCGTGAATTTGCCGATGGAGTCGCTCGATCGGCTGTCCCTGCAACGGCGCCTCGACGATATCGGCCAGGCCAAGTCGGAGGCCTCATGAGCGGCCTAAGCCCCCGGCCGGCCGTGCCCGACGCGCAAGCCTTGGGAGACTGACCCCATGGCGGCCCAGGACACCAGCATCGAACGGCGCCTCGCCGCCGAGTTCTTCGGCACCGCCTTCCTGCTGGCCACGGTGGTGGGCTCCGGCATCATGGCCGAGCGGTTGGCCGGCGGGAACGTCGCCATCGCGTTGCTCGGCAACACCATTCCCACCGGCGCCATCCTGGTGGTGCTGATCACCGCCCTGGGCCCGGTCTCGGGCGCCCATTTCAATCCCGCCGTGACACTCGCCTTCCTGGTGCGGCGCGAGATCCGATGGCGGGCGGCGGGGCTCTACCTGGCGGCCCAGGTGACGGGCGGCATCTTCGGCACCCTGCTGGCCCACGCCATGTTCGAGATGCCGGTCCTGCAGGTGTCCCTTCACGCGCGCACCGGGCCCGCGCAGTGGCTGTCGGAAGGCGTCGCCACCTTCGGCCTGGTCGCGACCATCTTCGCCGCCCTCAGGTGGCGGCCCGACGGCGTCGCCTGGATGGTCGGGCTTTACATCACCGCCGCCTATTGGTTCACGGCATCGACCAGCTTCGCCAACCCGGCGGTGACGGTCGCGCGCAGCCTGACCGACACGTTCTCCGGCATCCGCCCGGTGGATGCCCCGGCCTTCATCGTCGCCCAATGCCTCGCCGGCATGCTGGCGGCGGCGGCGCTCGCCTGGCTGCTCCATCCCAAGGGCTACCCCCAGGCCGGTGCCGGGCGGCAGCGGGACGCGGCCGCCCGCGACAGCTGAGAGGCTCCCCCTCGGCGGGAGAAATTTTTCGGGAAAAAATTGGCGACCCCAACGGGATTCGAACCCGTGTTGCCGGCGTGAAAGGCCGGTGTCCTAGGCCTCTAGACGATGGGGTCGCCCGGCACCGGCGGCATCAAGGGCCGGCGCTATTGGCCGCATGACTTAAGGCCGATCCGCGGCAAAATCAAGCCGTTTCGCGGGCCGACGCCTCGAGGCCGCCGTCGTCCAGGCCGAAGATCGGGCGCAGGCGGATGCCGAGCCAGGTTCCGGGCAACGCGGCGGCGATCCAGATCCAGCCGTGAAGGCTTTGCGAGGCGACGCCGGAGAAGAAGGCGCCGATGTTGCAACCGTAGGCCAGGCGCGCGCCGTAGCCCAACATGAGCCCGCCCAGCACGGCCGCCACCACGGGCCCCCACCGCCAATCGATGCCGGGCCGGAAACGCCCCGCCGCGGCCGCCGCCACGCCGGCGCCCATGACGATGGCGAGGTTCATGACCGAGACCGTGTCGCGCGCCAACGGCGCGGCCAAGGCCCGGGCGGGGAAGCCACCGGCCCAGAAGCTGCCCGGTTCGGGCACCCAACCGAGCAGCGCGGCGAGCTTTGCCGCCCACAGGGTGAGGCCCCAGGTCACCGACCAGGGATGCCCGGCCACCAAGAGGGTCGCGAAATTGAGGATCGCCAGCGCCAGCGCCGCCCAGATCAACGGCCAGGGCCCGGCCAGCAGGCGGCGGGCGCCGCCGGCCCCGGGCTCCAGGATCGGCGTCTGCCGCCCGCGCCCGAGCCGGCCCGCCGCCAGCCACAGCGCGGCGAGGAGCGCCAGGGTCAGGGCCAGCGCCCCGGCCCAGCCGAGGCTCCGGTCAAAGGCGACGAAGCCCAAGCTCGGCAGTGCATTCCAGAACGCGAGGTGAAAGGTCGCCCAAAACCCGCCGCCGCAAAAGGCGGCCAAGACGAGCATCATCCGCAGGCTGCCGCCGCCCAGGGTGAACAGCGTTCCCGATGCGCAGCCGCCGGCGATCTGCATGCCGATGCCGAACAGGAAGGCGCCGGCGGCGACGCGCAGATCGGCCGGCGCGACCGCGCCGAAGACACGTCCGCCGAACGCCTCGCCCGCGCCCAGGACCGGGGCGAACAGCACCGCGGCCAAAGCCAGCATAACGATCTGCGCGCGCACCGCGCCCATGTCGCGGCCGACCATGGCCCGCCGGTAGGCGGCGGTGAAGCCGAAGGCCCCATGATAGAGGGCGAGACCCAGCAACGCGCCGATCACCGCCAACGCGCCCATGCGCCAGTCCGAGACCCCGAGCGCCATCGCCGCCAGCGCGATCCCGGCCAGGAACAGGCCGAGTGCCAGCGCCTGGGGGGCTTTCGGCTTCAGGGCCTCCAGCGCCCGCATCGCGCGTCAGGCGGCCGGCGCCGCGTCGTCGATCAGGAACTCGACGCCGTGGCGGCCCTGCCAGTCGTCGATGCGCAGCTTGCCTGCGAGATGGATCGGCACCCCCCCGGTCTCGAGCAAGGCCGCGCCCAGGGGCCGGTCGGCGCTGCGGAAGGCCATCGCCTTGATGCGCCCGCCCTCGCGGCCGCGGACGAAAACCCTGAGATGGTTCTCCCCCACCACGTCGGCCTTGGCCACGGTGACGTCCGAGAGCACGAAGCGGGGCTCGGCATTGCCGGCGCCGAAAGGCGCCAGGGCCTTGATCGACTCGGCCAGGCCGGTGGTTGCGCCGCCGACGGAAATGACCCCGTCGTGAAACAGGGTGCGCCCCAACTCGGTGCCCTGCTCGGCCCGCTGCGCCGCGACGCGCTCGGCGAGGAAGGCGGCGAGCGCCGGGAGCCGGTCCCTGGCGACGGTGAATCCCGCCGCCATGGCGTGGCCGCCGCCGTTGATCAGGAGCCCGTCCTGACGCGCGGCGATAACGGTGGCGCCTAGGTCGATGCCCTGGACCGATCGTCCCGAGCCCTTGGCCACCTCGCCCTCGATCCCGGCGACGCAGACCGGACGGTGGAAGCGCTCGAGAATGCGGCTGGCGACGATGCCGATGACCCCCGGATGCCAGCCTTCTCCGGCAACGAAGATCAGGTCCTGCTCCGCGCCCCCCTTCTGCTCCGCCTGTTCCAGGGCCGCGTCCAGCACCGCCGCCTCGATCTCGCGGCGTTCACTGTTGAAGGCGTCGAGCTCCTGGGCCATCCGCCGGGCCTCGGCCGCGTCGTCACAGGCGAGCAGGCGGCTGCCGAGATCGGGCCGCCCCACCCGGCCGCCGGCGTTGATGCGCGGGCCCAGCAGGAAGCCGAGGTGCCAGGCCTCGGGCCGGGTTTCGAGGCCGGAGACATCGGCGAGCGCGGCCAGTCCGGTATTGGCACGCCCGGCCAACACCTTCAGCCCCTGGGCCACCAGCGCCCGGTTGACGCCGGTGAGCCGCACCTGATCGCAGACTGTGCCCAGCGCCACCAGGTCCAGCCACTGCATCAGATCGGGCTCGGGCCGGGACCCATAATAGCCGCGCTGGCGCAGCGCGCGATTGACGGCGACCACCAACAGGAAGGCGACGCCCACCGCCGCCAACTGCTTGTGCGGGCTCGCGTCGTCGAGACGGTTGGGGTTGATCACCGCCGCCGCCTCCGGCAGGCGTGTCTCGGCGACGTGATGATCGACGACGATCACGTCGATGCCGGCCGCCCTGGCCGCCGCCAGGGGCTCGAAGGCGCTGATACCGCAATCGACGGTGATGACCACCTTGGCGCCGCGGGCCGCGAGCGCGCGCATGGCCTCGGTGTTGGGGCCGTAGCCCTCCTTGATGCGGTCGGGGATATAGGTATCGACGGGCACGCCGAGGGCGCCCAGGAAGCGCGCGAGGAGCGCCGAGGAGGTGGCGCCGTCGACATCGTAATCGCCGAACACGCCTATGCCCTCGCCCGTCTCGACGGCCTCGGCGATGCGCGCGGCGGCTTTTTCCATGTCCAGGAGATGCGCGGGGTCGGGCAACTGCTCACGCAGCGCCGGGTTGAGGAAACCCTCGGCCTCCTCGGGGCCGATGCCGCGGCCGGCGAGCGCCCGGCCGACCACTTCGGGCACGCCGAGGGATTGGGCCAACGCCATAGCCTCCCGCGCGTCCTCCAAGCGCGGGCGCCAATCGCGGCCGCTGAACGATCCCTGGACGGTTAGGGCATCGTCGGCCACGGGCTACGCGTCCAGGGGACCGAAACCGGATTTGATGGCGAAGTTGTGGTGGGTTTCGATGCGACGCACGGTTCCGGTCTTGGACCGCATGATGATGGAAAAGGTCGTGGCCCGGTTGGCGAAGCGCCGCACGCCGTCGACCATGGCCCCGTCGGTGACGCCGGTGGCCGCGAACATCACGTTGCCGGAGGCGAGATCGAGAAGGTCGTATTTGCGGTCGAGGTCGGTAATGTTCCAGCGCGCCGCCCTCAGGCGTTCGTCGTCGTTGCGGAACAGCAGGCGGCCCTGGATGAAACCGCCGATGCAGCGCAAGGCCGCCGCCGCCAGGACGCCTTCCGGCGCCCCGCCCGAGCCCATGTAGATATCGACCCCGCTGTTGGGTTCCGAGGTGGCGATGACGCCGGAAACGTCGCCGTCGGAGATCAGCATGATGCGGGCGCCTGCCGCGCGCACCGCCTTGATCAGCTCCTCGTGCCGCGGCCGGTCGAGGATGCAGACGAGCAGGTCGGAGATGTCCTTCTTGCGCGCCCGCGACAGATTCTTGAGATTGCGTTCCGGCGTTTCGTCGAGATCGACCACGTCTTCGGGAAGTCCGGCGCCGACGGCGATCTTGTCCATATAGACGTCGGGGGCATTGAGGAATCCGCCCTCCTCGGCCATGGCGATGACCGCCAGCGCGTTGTTGCCGCCCTTGGCCGTGATGGTGGTCCCCTCCAGGGGATCCAGGGCGATATCGATCTTGGGCCCGCCCTTGCCCACCTTCTCGCCGATGAAGAGCATCGGCGCCTCGTCGCGCTCGCCCTCGCCGATCACCACGGTGCCGTCGATCTCCAGGCTGTTGAGCGCGTTGCGCATGGCATCGACGGCGGCCTGGTCGGCGGCTTTCTCGTCGCCCCGTCCCATCAGCCGCGAGGCGCTCAGCGCCGCCGCCTCGGTGACCCGAACCGCCTCCAAGGCCAGATTGCGATCCATGACTTCGTCCATAGGACTCTCCCCCTCGGCTGCCGATTATCGGGCGCTCAGTTTATTGGAACCAACTCGGCCGGATTATAAATGGTTTTGGCGGATCGGCTAAAGGCTCTCGATCCGGATCATGCGCGGCGGCGCCACCATGGTCTCGAGGCCGGAGATATAGGAGAGCGCCCGGCCCATGGCGGCCTCTTCGGTCTCATGGGTGATCAGCACCACGGGCACCGGCTCGCCGGGCGCACGGCCCCGCTGCAGCATGGATTCAAGCGAGATCGCCTCGTCCCGGAAGGTTGCGGTGATCTCCGCCATCACCCCCGGCTGGTCGCGAACGGTCAGGCAGATATAGAAGGCCCCGAAATGCCGCTCCATGGGCGCGGGGTCCGAGGGCGCAAGGCGGCCGGCCGGAACCGCGAAGGTGGGCACGTGATCGCCCCGGGCAATATCGAGGATATCGGCCGCCACCGCCGAAGCCGTGGGACCGCCGCCGGCGCCCCGGCCCTGGTACACGGTGGTGCCCACCTGATCGCCTTCGGCCACCACCGCGTTGTAGACATCCTCGACATGAGCGATGGGCGCCGTCCGTGCGACCAGGCAGGGATGAACCCGCTGCTCGATTCCATGCTCGGCGCGGCTGGCGATGCCGAGCAGCTTGATCCGGTAGCCCAGCTCCTCGGCGAAGCGGATATCGTCGGCGGTCACGCCGCGGATGCCTTCGATATGGACGGCGTCGAAGTTCACCTCGGTGCCGAAGGCCAGCGCCGTCAGGATGGCAAGCTTGTGGGCGGCATCGACGCCGTCGATGTCGAAGCCGGGATCGGCCTCGGCATAGCCGAGCGCCTGCGCCTCCGCCAGCACGTCGTCGAACTCGCGGCCGCTTTCCCGCATGATGGTCAGGATATAGTTGCAGGTGCCGTTGAGAATCCCATAGACGCGACTGATGGCGTTTCCCGCCAGACCCTCGCGCAGGGCCTTGACGATGGGAATGCCGCCCGCCACCGCCGCCTCGTAACACAGCGACACCCCCTTGTCCTCGGCCAGACGGGCAAGGGCGGTACCATGATGGGCAATCAGGGCCTTGTTGGCTGTGACCACATGTCGCCCCTGGGACAGCGACGCCTCGACCAGTTCCTTGGCGATGCCGTCGGCGCCGCCGATCAGTTCGACCACGGCATCGATATCCTGCCGCCCGGCCAGGGCCAAGGGGTCGTCCTCCCAGTCGATACCGCCGAGGTCGAGGCCGCGGTCGCGCTTGCGGTCCCGGGCCGACACGGCAGAGATGACGATCTCGCGCCCACAGCGCGCCGCGAGCAGGGATCTGTGCCCTTGGATGAGCCCCACGGTCGCCGCCCCCACGGTGCCGAGCCCGGCGATGGCAATCTTGAGAGGCGGGCTCAAGAGGCCGCGACCTTTTTGTCCCCGTCCTCGGGAAGGACGCCCTCCGAGCGGAAGAACTGCTTGATGTTGCGCACCGCCTGGCGAATGCGCTGGGTGTTCTCGACCAGCGCGATGCGGACATGGCCGTCGCCGTATTCGCCGAAACCCATGCCCGGCGACACCGCGACCTTGGCCTCGCGCAGCAGCAGTTTGGAAAATTCGAGAGATCCCAAATCGGCGAAATGGGGCGGCAGGGGCGCCCAGGCGAACATCGTCGCCGGCGGCGGGGGCACCTCCCAGCCGGCTTCCGCCAGGCCCTTGACCAGGACGTCGCGGCGCTCGCGATAGAGCGCGCGGATCTCATCGACGCAATCCTGCGGCCCGTTGAGCGCCGCCGCCGCGGCCGCCTGGATCGGCGTGAAGGCACCGTAATCCAGGTACGACTTGATGCGCGTCAGCGCGTGGATCAGGCGCTTGTTGCCGGCCGCGAAGCCGATCCGCCAGCCCGGCATGTTGTAGGTCTTGCTGACCGAGGTGAATTCGACGGCGATCTCCTTGGCGCCGGGGATCTGCAGGATCGAAGGCGGCGGCGCGTCGTAATAGATCTCGGCATAGGCCAGGTCGGACAACACGAAGATGTTGTGATGCCGGCAGAACTCCACCACCTGGCCGTAGAAATCGAGATCCACCACCTGGGCGGTGGGGTTGGCGGGGAAGTTGAGGATCAGCGCCTTGGGCGGCGGGACCGCCTGCTTGACGCCGCGCTCCAGGCCCTGGAGGAAGTCGTGATCCGGGCCGATGGGGACGTGATGGACATTGGCGCCGGCGATGATGAACCCGTAGGGATGGATCGGGTAGCTCGGATTGGGCGCCAGCACCATGTCGCCCGGGGTGGTGATCGCCTGGGCCAGGTTGGCCAGCCCTTCCTTGGACCCGAGGGTCACGATGTTCTCGGATTCGGGATCGATGCTGACGTTGAATCGGCGCTCGTAATAGGCCGCGTGCGCGCGCCGCAGCCCGGGGATGCCGCGCGAGTTGGAATAGCGGTGGGTGCGGCCGTCGCGCGCGACCTCGACCAATTTCTCGACGATATGGCCCGGCGTCGGCTGATCCGGATTGCCCATGCCGAAATCGATGATGTCTTCGCCGGCCGCGCGGGCGCGCGCCTTCATCTCGTTGACTTCGGCGAACACATAGGGCGGCAGGCGCTCTATCCTATGAAACTCTTCTTCCATCCGATCGATCCGCACCCGAGGCTGCCCCGGGATTGAGGCGGCACCATGGCGGCGATGGTTTAGCCCCTAAATTGTTAATAATCGAGGAATATTTCGGCGCGCCGATTGCCGGCTTCGCCGGCCGGCATGATTTCCTGATAGATCGGTTCATTATCCGCCACACCGTTCACGACGATGCTGTCCGGCGCCGCACCGTAGCGCACGAGCTGGCGGGCGACGGCCTTGGCTCGGGCCAGGGAGATGCGGAAATTGGCCAGCTGATGGCCGAGCGGGTTGGTGTCCCGGGTGCGGCTGGAGGCGTGGCCGACCACCCGCACGGTGCCCCCACGCTGGCGGTGCATATCGACGACCGACCTGAGGGTCTTGGCGTATTTGGCCGCGATTTTGTCCGAACCGTTGGCGAAATGCACCGTCGCCACGGGCGCCGCCCCCATCACCGGTGCGGCCGCCTGCGCGGCGCCGAACCGGTTGGCGGGCATGCCCGGGGGCGGCTTGAGATTGACGGTGCTGCGCGGCGTTCCCGGAAGCGGCATGACATTCCGCCTCACCGGACCGGCCTGACGCCTGGCGTTGAGGCCGGCCGCCGCCTGTTGCTGGATGGCCGTTTGGAACGCCTGGTTGCCGGGCGGCGGGGTTTGGGCCGCCATCCCCTGGGACGTTCGCGGCGCCGGCGGCTGGGCCAGTGTCGGCGGCGGTGGCGCGCCCCGCACCCCCACCGCGCCGGGGGCGGGACTTTCCGCCGGACGCAGCGCCTTGTGGCGGGCTTGTTCGCGGTCGGCGACCAGGCCGCTTTCGACCCGTTCGCGCCGCTGATAGCGGCTCGCGACCCCAGGCGGGCGCTCGGGAACGGTGGAGAGCGAGGGGAATGGCCGATCGGCGCCGGGCGGCACGTTCTCGGCCTGTTTGCTCGCTTCGCGCGCGGCGGCGGTTTCCTCGTCTTCGCCGCTGATCCAGTCGGACGCGCCCTGGTACCATTCGACGGGGTTGGCCCAATCGGGAACCGACGAACAGGCGCCCAGCACCAGCACGCAGGCCAATACAGCGCCGGTACGCCCGAAACGCCCCAATTCAATCGACAGCTTTTGCATCGGCATCCTCCGCCGTCCCTGGGTTCCAGCTCGGGTCTCGGGGCGACCTTTTTTACGCTCGACATGGCTCGGGCCCGTCCGCGGGCGCGGGCGCGAGCCGCAATACCACGGAAGTATTAGATTAATTCCCAATGATGGTAAAGGCGTCTGGCCCGAAATCGCGCCCCCGGGGGCGAAACCCTGTCCTCGGCCGCACCGTTGCGTTGCTTGTCGCTTGAGAAATGCACGTGCTAGAAGTGGGGACATAAGAAAACGACGGGCAAGGAGTACCGACGATGATCCCGGCTCAGCTGTTCTGCTGGCATTTCATGGCCTATCCGCACCTTCCGGCCGATTTCGACGAACGCTACGAGTCGGGCTGGGTGACGGTCCCCAACGCATTGTGGGACGCGGAAAAGTCTCGTGGCCTCTACCAGGAATACATCGATCAGATGGCCTTGGCCGACCGTCTCGGCTTCGACGGCCTGGTCCTGAACGAGCACCATCAGAACATCTACGGCCTCGCCCCCTCGCCCAACCTGATCGCCGCCGCCCTCACCCAGGTCACCAGCCACGGCAAGATCGTGGTCCTCGGCAACCTCCTGCCCCTGCATATGAACCCGATGCGCGTCGCCGAGGAATACGCCATGCTCGACATGATGTCCGACGGGCGCATCATCGCCGGCTTCGCCCCGGGCGGCGGGCCGGAGACCTTCAATTACGACGTGCCCTCGGCGTCCTCGCGGGAGCTGTTCTGGGAATCCCTCGACCTGATCGTCCGCGCCTGGACCGAGGACGGCCCCTTCACCCATGAGGGCAAGCATTTTCCGCTGCGCTACGTCAATCCCTGGCCCAAGCCGCTGCAAAAGCCCCATCCCCCGGTCTGGGTTCCGGGCTCGCGCAGTCCGGGGACGCTGATCGAATGCGCCAAGCGCGGCTACTGCTATTTCCTGTCTTCGCGCAGCCACGGCAGCGCCACCGGCCGCGCCAAGGACCAGTTCACCCAAGTGCTGGAGGACCACGGCCGCAAGTACCACCCCTTCCGCATGGGCATCCTGCTGTCGTGCTATGTCGGCGAGGACGACCGCTCGGCCCGCGAGGAATGCGAGGAAGGGGTCTGGTATTTCCTCAAGAACTGCCTCAAGGGCCACCTCAGGACCGAGGGCCGGCAGCTGACCTTCGGGCCGGGCGTCCCCTACATCCCGACCAAGGCCTGGCGCCAGTACCTGGAGACCTCGAAGCCCGGGCGCAAGCTCTTGGGCGATGCCGAAAACTGGGAGGAGCTGGAGCAGTCCAACTCGATCATCGTCGGCGGGCCGGACACGGTCTTCGAGCGGCTCAAGACCCTGATCGACAATTCGGAAGTCGGCAATCTCTTGATCCAGTTCCACCTGGGCAACATGAGCGACGACATCACCTGCAAGTCCATGGAGCGGTTCGCCACCCAGGTGGCGCCACGCCTGCGCGAGTATTCCACCAAGATCTTCGCCGAACGCTTTCCCGAAATGGAGGATGAGCTGGCCGCGGCCGGGGCCGCGCAATGACCGCGGAGGTGATCGAAGCCGCGGGACGAAAGGTCGGGATCGTCGAGGCGGGGGACGGAGATCCGCTGATCTACCTCCATGGCTTTGCCGATCTACACGGCGTCAAGGCCGAGCCGTTCCCGTTTCACGAGGCCCTTGCCGAGAACCGCCGGCTGATCGCCCCGGCCCACCCCGGCTGCGGCGAAACCGAGGAATACGAGGACCTGGCGACCGTCGAAGACGCCGTCTTTCACACCCTCGAGGTGCTGGATGCGCTTGCCATCGACCGGTTCGACCTGGTCGGCCATTGCGTCGGCGGCTGGATCGCCGCCGAGCTCGCCGTGCGCCACCCGCGCCGGGTCGCCTCGCTGACCCTGATCGGCGCCACCGGCCTGTTCGTCGCCGGCGCCCCCATCGGCGACGTCTTCATGATGGCGCAGCCCGCGCGCGGGACCGAATACGCCGATCTCCGGCAGATGCTGTTCGAGGCTGCGGATTCCGAGCTCGCCCAGGAGCTCTTCCCCGACGGCCGCGGCGAGGTCGACGACGAGGTCCGGCGCTATCAGATGCTGCGCTTTTCCTCCTTCATCGGCTTCAAGCCGCCGTATTTTTACAACCGCAGCCTGATCAACCGGCTCCACCGCGTGAGCTGCCCGGCGCTGGTGATCTGGGGCGAGCACGACCGCATGGTGCCCATCGACCACGGCCACGCCTATGCCGAGGGGCTGGAGGGCTGCGAGGGGCTCAAGATCGTCACGGGCGCGGGCCATGCGGCGCATCTCGAGAAACCCGAGCAGGTGGCCGGGATCGTCGGCGATTTCCTGACGGATTAGAGGGTGGGCCAGAACCGAGGGCCGCGGGCTAGCCCTGGTCCTTCTTGTGTTCGGCGCCGAGCGCCACGTAGGTGTCCTCGACGATCTTGAAATAGTCGAGTTCGTCCGGCTTGAGCGGCCGCAGGCAACGCGCCGGGGCACCGCCCCAGAGCTCGCCCTTGAGCACCCGCTTCTTGGGCGTCACCAGGGCGCCGGCGGCGACCATGGCCCCGCCTTCGACGACGCAGCCGTCGAGCAGGGTCGCTCCCATGCCGACAAAGGCGTCGTCCTCCACCGTGCAGGCGTGAATCAACGCCCGGTGGCCGACATTGACGCGGTCGCCGATCAAGGTCGGGATGCCCTCCCAGTGCTCGCCCTCGGCGTCGACATGGATGATGGTGCCGTCCTGGATGTTGGTGCGCGCGCCGATGCGGATCTTGTTGAGATCGCCGCGGATGACGCAGCCGTACCAGATGCTGCTGTCCGCGCCAATCTCGACATCGCCGATGATCACGGCGTTGTCGGCGACGAAGGCGGTTTCGTGGATCTGGGGATGGATGCCCCGGAAGGGTTTGATCAGTCCGCTCATGGTCCTCACGGGAATAGGGGTTCCTGCTCGAGGGCCGTGGTCTCCGCCAGGCCCGAGACGAGATTGAAGTTCTGCACCGCTTGGCCCGAGGCGCCCTTGACCAGGTTGTCGATGACCGAGATCAGGATCGCGCGCCCCGGCAGCCGGTCGGGGAAGACGCCGATCAGGCAGTGGTTGGAGCCGCGCACGTGGCGGGTCGCCGGCGCCACGCCCTCGGGCACGACGCGGACGAAGGGCTCGGCGCGATAGCGCGCATCGAGCTCGGTGCGCAGGTCGGCGATCTCGGCGTCCTCGGCAAGGCGCACGTAAATGGCGGCGAGGATGCCCCGGTTCATGGGCATCAGGTGGGGAGTGAAACTGACCCCCACCTCGGTTCCGGCGGCCGCGCTGAGCCCCTGCTCGATCTCCGGCGCATGGCGGTGGTTGGCGACCCCGTAGGCGTGGATGCCCTCCGACACCTCGGCGAACAGGTTGGCCTCGCGCTCGGCCCGGCCGGCGCCGGAGACGCCCGATTTGGCATCGATGATGATGTCCTCGCAGTTGACCAGCCCGGCCTCGAGCAGCGGCACCAGGGGCAGCAGCGAGGCCGTCGGGTAGCAGCCCGGATTGGCGATGATGCGGGCACCCTTGATGGCCTCGCGGTTGAGCTCGGTGAGCGCGTAGACCGCCTCCTTCTGCAGCTTCGGCGCGCGGTGGGAATGGCCGTACCAGGCGGCGTAGACGTCCGCATCCTGCAGGCGGAAATCGGCCGAGAGGTCGATCACCTTGAGATGCCCGGGCAGGCCCGCGACCACCTCTTGGGTGGTGCCGTGGGGGAGGCCCAGGAAAACCGCCTCGAGGCCCGAGAAATCGGCGTCCTCGATGCGCGAAAGCGTCGGCAGGGGGATGCCGCCGAGATGGGGAAAGACTTCGCTCATGGCCGCGCCGGCGCGCCGGTCGGCGGTCATCAGCCGGATGTCGACATTGGGATGATGGACGAGCAGGCGCACCAGCTCGGCACCGGTATAACCCGAGGCGCCGAGGATGCCGACGGGGATGGTGTTCGCACTGGCACTCATGTCATTTCCCCCAAGGCGGTGCCAAAGTGCCGCCCGCGAGGGACAAAGCCATAGATGATCGGCATATTCGTCGTCCTTATGCTGGGCCAATACATGACCGCTTAGGCCGGGGACCGCAAGTCCCAAAAAGCGAGGGCGCCCCCTGGGGACGCCCTCGCACGAGAGACAATCCGCCGGGATCAGCGTTTGGAGAACTGATGGCTTCGGCGCGCCTTGTGGCGGCCGTACTTCTTGCGTTCGACGACACGCGAATCGCGGGTCAGGAAGCCGCCCGCCTTGAGCGGCTGGCGCAATGCCGGCTCATAAAGGGTGAGCGCCTTGGAAATGCCGTGACGCACGGCCCCGGCCTGGCCCGAAAGCCCGCCGCCCTTGACCGTGCAGGTGACGTCGTACTGATCGACCCGTTCGGCCATGGCGAAGGGCTGGCTGATGATCATGCGCAGCACCGGGCGCGCGAAATAGGCCTCGGCGGGGCGGTCGTTGACGGTGATCTGGCCGCTGCCCGGCTTGATCCAGACCCTGGCGACGGCATCCTTGCGCTTGCCGGTGGCATAGGAACGCCCCTGGGAATCGATCTCCGGCTCGGGCAGGGTCTCCGGCTCCACGACCTCGGTCCCGGCGGCGGTGCCGAGATCGGCGAGATCGGTGATGGTCCGGGCCTCGCCCTCGGCCTCGGCGGCGGCGGAGTCTTCCGTCTGCTCGGCGGCAGCTTTCTCTTCCGCCGGTTGGGCAGCAGCGGACGCTTCCGCGACTTCGGCCTCGGTTTCCTTGCCCGTGCCCTTATCCTCTTCCGCCATCCTAACTGCTCCTCTTGTTCTTCGGATTCATCGCCCCGACATCGAGGACCTCCGGGCTCTGCGCCTCGTGGGGGTGGCTGGCCCCGGCATAGACGCGGAGGTGGCTCAGCTGCGCGCGGCCCAACGGTCCCTTGGGGATCATCCGCGTCACCGCCTTCTCGACCACCCGTTCGGGATTGTTCGACTCCAAGATCCGCTGCGGCGTGGTTTCCTTGATGCCGCCGGGATACCCGGTATGGCGGTAATATTTCTTGTCGGTCAGCTTCTTGCCGGTGAGCTTCACCTTGTCGGCATTGATGACGATCACGTTGTCGCCGCAATCCATATGGGGCGTGTAGGTCGGCTTGTGCTTGCCCCTGAGCCGGCTCGCCACGACGGAGGCAAGGCGGCCGAGAACCAGCCCGTCGGCATCGATCAGGATCCACTTCTTTTCGATGTCTTTAGGCGTCGCGCTAAAGGTCTTCATCACCCTGTTCCTTGATTCGGGCTCATGCGCCCACCGGGTTTGCCAGAGGGCCGGCGCTCTGATACCGTCCCGGCCGAATAAGGCCGCGGAGTATGCCAGAGGATTTGCACATGTCAACCGAAAATCCGTTTATTTTTAGGGTGTTGGATATACATTACTATAGTAATTCGATGCCTGCTGCGGGGCGCGATCGCAATGGCCAAAGGCCCTGAAGATCCCCTGAAGAGCGCGGGACTGTCGACCCGCGCGGTGCATGGCGGGACCGCGCCGGACCCCACCACCGGCGCGCGCATCACGCCGATCCACCAGACCGCGTCCTATGTCTTCAAGGACACCGAGCATGCCGCCCGGCTGTTCAACCTCGATGAGTTCGGCCAGATCTATTCGCGCATCACCAATCCCACGGTGCAGGCGCTTGAGGGCAAGATGGCGGCGCTCGACGGCGGCGTCGGCGCCATCGCCGCGGCCTCGGGACACGCGGCGCAGTTCCTCGCCGTCCTGCCGCTGATGGAAGCGGGCGACGAGATCGTCTCGTCGCGCAACCTCTACGGCGGATCGATCACCCAGTTCAGCCACAGCTTTTCCCGCCTCGGCTGGCGGGTTGCCTTCGTCGACCCCTTTGATGCCGATAATTTCCGCGCCGCCCTGACGCCGCGCACCAGAGCGATCTTTACCGAGAGCCTCTCCAATCCCGGCGGGCTGATGGTCGATCTCGAGGCGATCGCCGCGGTCGCCCGGGAGGCCAAGGTGCCGCTCATCGTCGACAATACCCTGGCGACGCCGGCGCTGTGCCGGCCGTTCGAATGGGGGGCCGACATCGCCGTCTATTCCACCACCAAGTTCATCGCCGGACACGGCAATGCCATCGGCGGGGTGATCGTCGATTCCGGGGGGTTCCATTGGGATGCCCGGTACCCGGCGCTGAGCGCGCCCAACGCCGCCTATCACGGCACCCGGTTCGCGGAAAAGTTCGGGCCGCTGGCCTACGCCGTCTACGGCCACGCCGTAGGCTTGCGCGATTTCGGCCCGGCGATGGCGCCGATGACCGCCTTCCTGACCCTGACGGGCGCGGAGACGCTCACCCTGCGCATGGCGCGGCACTCGCAGAACGCGATGGCGGTGGCGACCTACCTGGAGGGCCACGACCAGGTGTCATGGGTGTCCTATGCCGGCCTTCCCTCCAGCCCCAGCTTCGACCTGGCGGCCAAATACCTGCCCGACGGCGCCGGCGCGGTGCTGACCTTCGGCCTCAAAGGGGGGTTCGACGCCGGCGTCAAGACCGTCGAGGCCTGCCGGCTGTTCTCCCATCTCGCCAATGTCGGCGACACCCGCAGCCTGGTCATTCACCCCGCCTCGACCACCCACCGCCAGCTTTCCGACGACGAGCGCGCCGCCGCCGGCGCCGGGCCCGAGGTGGTCCGCCTTTCGGTCGGCATCGAGGACGCGGCCGACCTGATCGAAGATCTCGACCAGGCGATCGCGGCGGCGGCCCGCTAGGACCGACGGCCCTCCGCCCTCAGAGGCTTTGCCAATAGGCCAGCATCTTGGCCCGGGTCTTTTCGTCGGGCATGCGGCCGCGCCCCGCGGCCAGGTTGTCGACCATGTATTCGGGCCGGTCGGTGCCGGGGATGGCGGCGGTCACCGCAGGGTGGCCGACGGAGAACTTGAGGAAGAACTGGGCCCAGCTCTTGCAGTCGAACTCCGCCGCCCAGTCGGGCAGTTTCTTCCCCTTGGCCTTGCGGAACAGGCGCCCCTTCCAGAACGGGCGGTTGATCAGCACCGCCATGCCCTTGTCGCGCGCGAGCGGCAGGATTCGCTCGGCCGTGTCGGGCTGGCCCAGGGAATAATTGACCTGGACGAAATCGAGCGGTTCGCTCTCCATCACCTTGATAAAGCGCTCGTAGCGGCGTTTGGAGGAAACGGTGATGCCGATGTACTTCACCTTGCCCTCCTCGCGCAGGCGCCGGATGGTCTTGAGCTGGGTCTTGGTGTCCTTGATGTTGTGGACCTGAAGCAGCTCGAACTTCGTGGTCCGTAGCCGTTGCATCGAGGCCTCGACCTGGGCGATCCCCTCCTGTTCACCGAAGGTCGAGATCTTGGTGGCGATGAACGCCTTGTCGCGCGCCCCGAGCTCGGCCAGAAGCTGGCCGACCACCGGCTCCGCCCGGCCGTAGGTGGGCGAAGAGTCGATCACGCCGCCGCCCGACTTGACGAAGGTGTCCAGCGTCGCCTTGAGGATCGGCATCTTCGGATCACCCGGCTCGACATCGTAGATCCAGGCGGTGCCGACGCCGATGACGGGAATCTTCTCGCCCGTCCGCGGGATCGCCCGCATGATTTGCGTTGCGGCATGAGCGGCACCGCCGCCCAGCAGCCCCGGGATGCCGCCGGCGGCGATGACGCCGGCCGCCGCCGCGCTCCCCTTAAGGAAATCCTTCCGGCTCAGCCGGGGACCAAGGTTGCTCGTCTCTTTCGTCATCTCTTTCACTCCCTGTTCGCAAACATGATCGTCGTGGGCACAGCTATTGGGCGGGCACCGCCGCCGTCGACTCGTTCGCCAATTTCTCCTGCCTGCGGCCGAGGGCCAGGGTCACCCCTGCCCAAGCCGCGGCCAGGGGCACGGTCACGCCGGCGATGGCGGAGAGATCCAGCCCCAGGCCGCGCAGGCCGTGATAGCCCCAGCCGCTCACCATGTCGGCGCCGCGCAGGACGGCGGTATCCAAGAAGCTCTTCGACTTGTATTTCTGCTCGCGCGTCACCACCGTGAACAGGACTTCCCGCGCCGGGTTGGAAATGGCGAATTCCGCCGCCCGCTTGATCGCCTGGAACACCACCACCACGGCCAGCACCGGCGAGAACGCCAGCACCAGGAACCCGACCATGGTCACCACCGGCAGGAAGGCGAGCGCCGGCCCGACCCCGAAGCGCAGGATCAGGCGTCCGGTCAGCAGGAACTGCACGCCGATGGTGAGAAGGCTGGCGGCGAGATCGATGAAGGCGAAGATTTGCGTGCGTTCGCCGCTGTCCTGGGTCGCCGCCGCGACGATCGAGGCCTGCTGGAAATAGAGGAAGGTCGCCGTCGTCGACAGCAGGACGATGTGCAGGAAGATCAGGGCAAGGTAGCGGGAGCGCAGGATCTCCACGACGCCGTCGAGGAAGCCGCCGCCGATCACCGCCTCGTTGCGCGACGCGCCGTCTGCGGCGGCACCGTTCTCGCGCGCGGGCCCGGCGTCATGGGCCTCTCCCTGAGGGCTTTTGAGCAGCCCGCGCACGCACCAGACCGCGAGTTCCAGGAACACGGCCGAGATCAGCAGCAGGTTGACCGGCCCCAGCGGCACGGCCAGCGCCGCCGTCAGGCTCGGCCCCAAAAGCGCCCCGGCGGAGCCTCCGGCGGCGATGAATCCGAACAGCCGCTTGCCCTGGGCGTTGGAGAAGAGATCGGCCATGAACCCCCAGAACACGGTCACCACGAACAGGTTGTAGACGCTGACCCAGACGAAGAAGACGCGGGCCACCGTGATCTCGGCCCAGCCCAGGGTGAGCATGGCGAAGAAGATCAGGATGTTGAGGACGAAGAAGCGGTACACCCAGGGAATGAACTGGCGGCGCGAAAAGCGCGACACCACGGCCCCGAAGATGGGGGCGGCCACCAGCATGACGAAAAAGGTGCCGGAAAACAGCCACTGCAGGTTTTCGACCCCCGAGCGCACGCCCATCTCGTCGCGCAGCGGGCGCAGGATGTAATAGCTGGTCAGCAGGCAGAAGAAATAGGCGAAGGCCCAGACCAGGGCCTTGACCTCGTCCTCGCGGACGTTGGCCACGCGCTCGAGCCAGGCCGCAAGCATGTGTCCCCTGACCATTCTTCCATTCCCTCCCGAAACGGGGACCGGGTTATCGTTGTTGTCGTCCGAAAATACACGGCCGGAGCCGCGAAATCCGTCGCAAAAATCGCAAGGGGTTTATTCGGCGGCGCCGGGCACGACCTTGGGCACGAGGCCGCGCTCGTCCCCCGGCAACAGCAGGATGGCGATCACGGCGAGCATGGATGCCGAGCCCAGCAGCACGAACAGCCAGAAGAAGCCGCCGGTCGCCCCTTGGATCCAGGCGACCAACTGCACCGCCACCGGCGCCACGCCCAGGGACAGGACGAATTTCGCGCCGAAGGCCGAGCCGCGCCAGCGCACCGGCGTATAGCGCGCCAGCAGCCCATTTTCCGCCGGCAGCGAGCCCACGTTCAAGGTGACCATGACCACCGCCGCGAGCACGAAGGGGATGCCGGTCAGCGCCGCGGCGGCGAACAGGAACGGCACCTGGAAGACGTAGGTCCAGAGGTAGACCCATTTGAGGGGATAGCGGTCGGCCAGCCAGCCGCCGCCCAGCTGCATCATGCCGCCGATCAGGTAGATCATGGTGAACAGGCTGCCGGCGGCCAGCCAGCCGCCGTCCTCGAGGCCCGGCAGCCTGAGGGTCAGCGCCTTGGGCATCGCCACCTGGGTGCCCTGATAGATCAAGCCGCCGAGAAACACCGTCGCCGACAGCGCGAAGAAGGCGCGCAGCACCTCGGAACGGGTTGGCTCATCGTAGCTGACACGGTCCCGGCGTTCATCGCGAACCAGCCCGGCGGCGATGAAGCCCAGCAATATCAGCCCCGTCGCCAGGCACACCGCACCCGGCACGATGAAGGCCGCGCGCCAGCTGATGCCATTCATCAGCGCCGCCGCGACGATGCCGGCGGTGGCGACGCCAACCGAGCCGGACACGCCGAACACGCCGAGCGCCATCCCCCGGTTGACGGCGCTGCGCACCAGCCAGGCCATCCCCACCGGATGCAAAATCGCGGCGAAGGTGCCGAGCCCGGCCAGGGCAAGCGCCAGGGTCAGGGGATCCTCGGCCAGGCCGCAGGCGATGGTGGCCGCGCCCGAGCCGACGAAGAACACCACCATCATCCCCGGCGTCGACCACTTGTCGCCGAGATAACCGGCGAGCGGCGCCAGCACACCGACCAGAAAGGCGCCGGCCGTCCACAGGCTGATGAGGTCGGCATATTCCTTGCGCCAGGCCTGCTCCAGGGCGAGCACGATGGTCAGGAACAACGCCACCAGGAGATGCATATAGGCGTGCCCGATATGGGCGAAACCTTGCGACAGGCGGGCGGATAGGGAGTTCATGGGGACAGCGCCACCTTCGATCGGGGACCGGGTCGGATGCGGCACTATACCGCACCGGGCACCGCGCCCGGCGTTATTTCTTGGCCCCGCCCGATGCCGCCAGATTGTGCAAACGGTGCGACAATTTTGTTAACACATGACTTAATGGCTGCTCCTAAACCCCTTGAAATATCACATTTTAACCATATTTATGTCCTGCGAGGGCCGCATTGGCAGCCTAGTGTTGCAAAAGGGGAGGCGCGAGACGCGTCGAAGGGGGACCTTGAAAGCGTTCGAAAGGACCCGACGTCATGTACCTCGAGCCGACAGCGGCCAGCACCAAGACAATCCGCAAGCCCGATCCCATCCCCCCGGCGCCGGATTTCGAACCCATCGACCTCGAGCGCGTCGTCATCGATCCCGAATACCGCGCCAGGGTGCGTGACGCCCTCAACCGCGCCCATCGGCCGCGGAAACCCGGCGCCACCGACGCCTAAGCGGATAGACGGACTCCAAGACGCGGGAATTCCCCTCAGCCGTCCGTTTCCGCCTCGATCCATTCAAGAAACGCCGCGTTGCCGCCGGCTACGGGAAGCGCCACCACGCAGGGCAGCTCATAGCTGTGCAGGGCCTTGATCCGGTCCGTCGCCGCGGCGACGCAAGACGCTTCGGTCTTGGCGATCAGCACCGCTTCCGCCTCGTCCTGCACCGCGCCCTCCCAACGGTAGATCGCGCGCACGCCGGGCAACACGTTGGCGCAGGCCGCCAACCGCTCCTCCACCAATGTCCGGCCGATGCGCGCCGCCTCTTCCGCGTCAGCGGCGGTCACGTACAGCACCACACAGGTCATCGCCTCGTCCCCTTTCGCCGCCCGCCGATCCACGCATCCCGGGCCGGCGCCCGACCGGCAATCGTGACAGCCCAGCGCAATTAACGTAAAATAAACCATATTTGCAACATCCTGCCCACGGGAGGCCTGAGGAGACTCGGGAGCGGCATGGACGCAGCAAACACCAACCTTCGTCCCCGCGAAGACTTCGCGGACGGGCGCCCCAGCGATGCGCAGCTCGCCTGGCTCAAGCGTGGCCTTGGCCAGCCCGGCGGCAAACTGCCGTTGTTCAACGAGTTGGGCCAGCGCATCTCGCCGCGCACGGTGCGCGTCTGCCTCGACAAGGGCTGGGCGGAACCCTGGTTCTGGAACGCCATCAAGCCCGACTGGCTGGTGTGCAAACTGACGCCCAAGGGCCGCACGCTCATCAACGGCGGCTGATGAGGGCCGGCGCCCCCTCCCCCATTCCCCAGAATTCGCTGTCCTAATCCGGTTTGGCGGCTGAGACACGGGCCGCCCGGGCGATCTGCGCCTCGCGCCGGGTGATATAGAAGGTCGACGAACAGATGATCGCCGCCCCCGCCCAGGTCCACCCCGTGGTCGCCTCGCCATAGGCGAAATAGCCGAGCGCCGCCAGCATCGGCAGGCGCAGGTAATCCAGCGGCATCACCACGGAGGCGTCGGCCGCGGCCATGGCCCGGGAGAAGCAGTAATGGGCGAGCGTCCCGGTCGCCCCCAGGATCAGGATCCACGGCAGATCGGCCCAGCCCGGCCACACCCAGTAGGGCAGCGCCCCCGCCAGCGCCATCGGCAGGGTCAGGACGTGGAGATAGAACACCAGGGTTGCGGCCCGCTCGAAACGGGTGAGGTATTTCACCACGATATTTGTCGCGCCGTAGAGGGCCGAAGACAGGAGCACCAGCGCCATCGCGGCGTCGATCTCAGCAAAGCCCGGGCGGATGATGACGAGCGCGCCGAGAAACCCGATGATGGTCGCGCTCCAGCGGCGCATGCCCACCGGTTCGCGAAAGACGACGATGGCAAACAGGATGGTGAAGAGCGGCAGGGTGAACTGCAGCGCCACGGCATCGGCCAGGACCGCGTGGTGAATGGCGTAGAACCAGGCCAGCATGGCGCCGTAGCTCATCACCGCGCGCAAGCCGAACAGGCCGATGCGCGGGCGGCGCAACAGGCGGCCTTCGGGAAGCCTCAGCCACGGCAGGACGAAAAACAGCCCGACCAGGCTGCGCAGGAAGATGATTTCCGAGGCGGAGATCGGCGCCAGCTCCCGGATCGCCCAGGTCATCAGGGAAAAGGACACCGCCGCCGCGATCATCCACGCCGCGCCCTGGGCGGGCGCGGTCATGGGGCGGCGCGGCACGTCACTTTTCCGGTCATCGAGATCGCCTCGGATCGGGGCTGATAGGGGGCCGGGGATCGGCCGCCGATGCGCCCCAGTCTACCCCGCCGCGGTTCGGTTTGCCCGACAATCCTGGCCGGCCTCGCGAAGGTCCTTGCCAGGGCGAGGCAAGATCGTTACCTCTGGCCAACCCGCGCCTGACGCGGATGACCGAGGGAGGACGGAATGGCAGACGAGGGCGAGAGGAAGGACCCGCGGCCCGGGAGCGCGACATTCACCCATATCGATCGCCCCGAAGGGGCGGGCAACCCGCGCCTCGGCTGGAACTCCGACGCGGTTGCCGAGATGCTGCGCCGCCTCGACCTTAAATACATTGCCCTGGTGCCGGGGGCGAGCTATCGCGGCTTCCACGATTCGGTGGTCAATTTTCTCGGCAACACCAATCCGCAGATGCTGGTCTGCCTGCACGAGGAGCACACCGTCGCCATCGCCCACGGCTACGCCAAGGTGACCGATACGCCGATGGCCGCCGCCGTGCACACCAATGTCGGCCTGATGCACGCGACCATGGCCGTGTTCAACGCCTGGTGCGACCGCAAGCCGGTGGTCATCATCGGCGCCAACGGCCCGCTCGACGCCGAGGCCCGGCGCCCGTGGATCGAATGGATCCATTCCACCGCCGATCAGGCCCATATCGTCCGCGACTACACCAAATGGGACGACACCCCCCATTCGGTGCCGGCGGCGCTGGAATCGCTCCTGCGCGCGAACCAGATCGCCCGCACCGCGCCCTTCGGCCCGGTCTATGTCTGCCTCGACGAAAAATTCCAGGAAGGGGCGCTCACCGGCGAGGTCGCCTTCCCCGACCCAACGCGCTTTCAGCCCGCCAGGCCGGCGGCGCCCAGGGCCGACGAAGTGGCGGAGATCGCCGATATCCTGACCGCCGCCGAGCGGCCCTTGATGATGGTGGGGCGCGGCCTGCGCGGCGAGGACGCCTTCGAGAACCGCATCCGCCTGGCCGAGGCGCTCGGCGCCGTGGTGCTGACCGATCTCCACAATTCGGCGGCCTTCCCCTCGGACCATCCCCTGCACGTGCTGGAGCCGCGCTTCCACCCCCGCGACCAGCACCTCGACGCCTTCGCCCGGGCCGACGCCGTGCTCAGCCTCGACTGGATGGATCTCGGCGGTTACGTCAAGCGCCTGGGCGGCCCGGACAAGATCGCCGCCAAGGTGATCCACGTCTCGGTCGACCAGTACTCGCACCGCGGCTGGTCCATGGACTACCACATCCTGCCGACCGCCGACCTGAGGGTGCTGGCGACCCCCGACATGACCGTGAGCGCGCTTCTGGCCGAGTTGGAGGCGCGCGGCGCGACGGCCCCCAAGGGGCAGAAGCTCCCTCTCGCCAACGAAAATACGGAAAAGCAGGAGCCCGTCGCCCGTGGCACCATGGCGCTCCGCGACATGGCGCTGATCTGGCGCCGGTTTCATGCCGAGCGCGACGACGTCAGCCTGATCAACATGCCCCTCGGCTGGCCCGGGGACTGCATCACCATCCGCGGGCCGCTCGATTTCTTCGGTTCAAACGGCGGCGCCGGGGTCGGCGCCGGGCCGGGCCACGCGGTGGGCGCGGCGCTGGCCCTCAAGGGCACCGGCCGGCTCCCCGTCGCCATGGTCGGCGACGGCGATTTCGTCATGGGCGGCAGCGCCATCTGGACCGCATCCCACATGGATCTGCCGCTCCTCATCATCGTCGCCAACAACCGGGCGTATTACAACGACGTCGCCCATCAGGAACAGGTGGCGATCGATCGCGAGCGCCCGGTCGAGAACAAATGGATCGGCCAGCGCATCGACGAGCCGGGGGTCGACATCGCCGGCTTCGCGCGTTCCTTCGGTTTCGAGGCGGAACAGGTGACGGGCGCCGAGGGGCTCCTGGAGGCGCTCAACACCGCCGCCGACAAGGTCAAGGCCGGCGGCCGGGTGGTCCTCGACGTGCGCGTCGTGCCGGGCTACGCGGAATGAGGCGATGCCCGGCGGCGCGGATGACGGCCGGTTACGGGCGGGCGCCGTAATCGATTCGCGGCCGGCGGCGCAAAAGAGGTGACACGCCATCGCGGAGCCAACGCGTATTCGCGCAACGCCGTATCTCGTCCTGGATGGATTGCAACGAGAAAAAAACCGGCCCCAGAGGGGCCGGCCCAGTCTATCGGGGAGGCAAGCAGCGTCGCTCAGGTCGCCAGTACGAAAATGGAGAGCAGGATCACGATCCCCGCTGCCACGCTGTACGCGACGACCCCCGGACGCGTGGGGACGTGGGATGCATTGAAATCGGCTTCGGCTCCGGACTGTGATGTCATTTGGCTCTCCGTTTTCAAAAAATGTTGCGCGCCGATTGTCACAACTGGCGGCCCCTAAATCCAATTGGTTCCCGTGCATGTTTTGATCAGATTTTCTGATTATGAAGTTTGAAAAACAGGGCATAATCTTATGTCGGCCGAAGCCCGGCTGAGCTTGCTTGTGCCCGGAAATCTCGGAACAGAACCAAGGCCATGTTCACAATCAAACAGCTCCGTTACCTCGTCGCCATCGCCGATCAGCTCCACTTTCGTCGTGCCGCTGAGATCATGCATGTCAGCCAACCGACCATCAGCGGCCAACTGAGAGAAATGGAGCTCAAACTGGGCGGGCAACTGGTGGAAAGAAGCAGATCGAACGTCCTGATGACGCCCCTCGGCAAGGAGATCGTCGCCCGTGCCCGCATTATCCTGGGCGAGATCGAGGCAATCAGCGATATCGCGATCAGAGGCAGGGAGTCGCTCAGCGGCACGTTTAGGCTCGGCATTCTGTCGACCCTCGGCCCCTACCTTCTGCCTCATATCCTGCCCTCCTTGCATGAACGTTATCCGGATCTCCGTCTTTATATTCGAGAGGGGATGCCGGATGCCCAAGTCCAAGACCTGGAGGACGGCAAACTGGACCTTTTGGTTTTTCCGTTGCCCATTAACCGGACGGACATCGAAACCGTCCGCCTCTTTCGGGAGCCGCTTCTGGTTGTCGTTCCAAAGGAGCACCGCTTGGCCACCAAGCGGGCCGTGCGGCGGGAAGATCTTCGTGGCGAAACCGTTTTGGCGCTGGCGCGCGGCCATCGGCTGCACGACCAGGTCCACGACCTGTGCGAGGAGTACAATGCCAATATGTCCCTCGACTTCGAAGGCACGAGTCTGGACACCCTGAGACAAATGGTTTCCATGGGCCTCGGCATATCGTTTCTGCCCATGCTGTACGTTTTGGCCGAGACCGAAGGGGACCAATCGGTCGCGGTAATTCCCATCAACCGCAACTCCCCGAACCGCGTCATCGGCCTCGCATGGCGGAGACAATCGTCGCACCGTAAGGATTACCAGGAGCTGGCCAGATTCATTCGCGATGCCATGAGAGATGTCCCCAGGATCACGGGCCTGAGTTAGGCGGTCGCCGCGCAGAAACATCACAAGGGCGACCCACCGTTGACGGTGGCCCGGCCACCACCGAGGCCCGCCTCGACCCGGGCGCCATCGGTGGGTCGCAAACCAAAGCCGAGGCCGGTTCTGCCGATGAGCACCGCGCAGGGCGTGCGGTCGAGACCCGCCAAGCATCCCTCCCGTGAAGACGCACGGTGTGGACTCACCTGTAAATAAAAATTAGACTCGACTTCCGTTGCATAAAATAGATAAAATTTCAAAAGGCAAAACTGTTTGTTTTTGTAAGTTAAAACGGTATATAGAATTTCTATTCTACCTCTATTCACACGTCAGTCGTAAATAAATCATACGTAAATTTGGTGCGCGGACGCGTTTGCCCAGGCGAATTCGCCTGGGTTTTCGGCATTTCCATATCAGGGAGAACCGTCATGAGCATGAATCTACGCCCCCTCGCGCCGGTCATGGCCGCGATTTTCGCGCTCACAGCCCTACCGGCCATCGCCGATCACGAAACCGGCCACGATGCCGTGGCACGTGGGGGGATCCAAGCCCTGGAAGAACGCGTTTGGGACATTGAGCAAACGAATGCTTCGCAGGGGCAGTCGATCATCGACCTTCAGAACCTTGTCATCCCGGGCACGAAATCCGTCGATTGCTCCGCGGCGGAGACCATTCAAGCCGCGCTTGATGCCGCCGTACCCGGAGACACCATTGAAGTGTCCGGCACCTGCAACGAAGCGGTCACGATAAACACGGCGAAGATCAAGCTCGTGGGTGTCTCGAGTGCGAAAGTGATCGCGCCCGCGGGAAGCGGCGCGGCCATCCGCGTCCGCGCCATGAATGCGGAGGTCAGCGGGTTCATGGCCATCACCGGCGTCACGCGTGGGATTCAAGTCGAAAGGTCGGGTTTCGCCTTGATAAGAAACAACACGATCGTGGGTTCCGGCAGCCAAGGCATCTTCATCCGAGAAAGCTCATCGGCGAGGATCGACAACAACACGGTCGACGGCTCCGGCTCCCATGGAATTCACATAACCGACAGCAGCTTTGCGCAGGTCGAGGGCAACAATGTCGTAAAGAACAACGGACGCCATGGGATCATCGTCTCCGGATCGGCAAGCGGGAACATTTACGGCAACACCATCACAAGCAATGCCAGCAACGGCATTCTGCTGGCCGATGGCGGCAATGCCGACATCGATGACAATGTGATCACCGACAACGCCGGGAACGGCGTCCGGGTCGGCCGCAACAGCAGCGCCCGTCTCGCGCGAAACGTTTCCATCGCCAATCCCAATACCTTCCAGCGGAACGGCGTATTCGGAGTTTCGTGTCGGGAATTCAGCTCGCTCCAGGTCAGGGTGATTCAGATTTTCGGCACTGGCGCGGATGCCAACGTCTCAGGGGCAACGTCCATCGGAGTAACGGACTGCGCCTTGGGCAACGTTGCATCGGATCCCAACTTCTGATCCCGAAAGCGGTGAATCGGAGCCTTTGAGGGGGCCGGCTCTTCTGCCGGCTCCTGATCCATCCGGGGGCAAGGCTTGATCCGGCCCCATGGGCGAGGCGGCCTTCGGACCCAAGCCGCCGCAACCTTGACGCCGGGCCGGCCCGCCGCCGGGCCCTGCGGCACGATTTGGGGGCACCGCCCACTCGTCCGCTTCCGGCGAAAAGCGGATATTGGATTGATGTCTTCCATCAAACGAAAACGGAGAGGGGGCCGATACTAGAGCCCGGTCCTTCCCAAGCGGAGGCGGCGCCAATCCCGGTCCTAGTCCCGCTTGCCCCGGGCCTATGGCATGCCGTTTCAATTCACTTCGACGGTGATACTGGTCGGGTTCGCGACAATGTCATAGACCGCAGAGCGCTTCTGAGACTGGGCGACGAGGGACTTGATTTCATCTTCGCCGGCATCGGCATCGATTTTGTAGGACACCTTGATGCCGCTAAACCCGTTGCGCACATCTGGATCGATGCCGAGAATCCCTTGGATATCCATGCCCGCTTCGACAGTCGCCGTGACCGAACGCAACTGGATATTGCGGTGCTGGGCGATTGCCGCGATGCCCGCCGTAAGGCAGCCCGCCAGACCGACAAGAATGTATTCCACGGGCGCCGCGCCACGGTCTTCGGAGGCGAAGATTTCCGGATGGTCGGTATCGAAGTCGAAGCGGGTCTTGTGGCGTTGCTCCTCGCCGAGCCCGAAAAAACCGTCGACGGTGGAGCGACTGTAGGTTCCGTCCTTCCATTCGCAAGTCGCCCGCCAGTTGAATCGGGCGGCTTCCGGTGTTTCGGTCAGCGCATTTCTTGCTTCTAGCAAGGCGGCAACGTTGACGCCGTTATGGACCGTGGACTCTGGCTGCGACATGTCGTTTCTCCCTGTCTTGCCCCTTCTCGGGCGGGGCTGCAAGCCTAGATGCTAAGGCCCGCGAGTCAAGTGGCGCGGGGCTTTGGTGCTGGCGCGGGGCGACGGTGCAGCGCTATACATGCAAGCGGAGGAACGTCTGACGCATGGATTACCCGATTCCCGGTAACGAGGCCGAGCGGCTGGCGGCGCTGGAGACCTACAATGTCGCCGGAACCCCGCCAGAGATGGACTTCGACCAGATCGCCGAGATCGCGGCCAAGATCTGCGAGTGCCCGGTCGCCGCAGTCAACGTGGTCGACGACAAATGGGAATGGTACAAGGGCAAATGCGGCATCCCCGAACACGTCAACAGCGAGCCCAGGGGCGGTATTTGCTGTACGACCATTTGCAGCAGCGAGATGCTCGTCGTCCCCGATCTGACAGAGGACCCGCGTTTCGCCGATCAACAGACGGTCCGTGACCGACCCCATTTCCGATTCTATGCGGGAATGCCCATGATCAACCAGGACGGCTATGCGCTCGGCACCCTTTGCGTGCTGGACTTCATCCCCCGGCGGATTGACGACCGCCAGGTCGAGGCGCTGCGCTTCCTTACCCATCAGGCGGTCACCCAACTGGAGTTGCGCCGCAAGATCGCCGAGCTCGACAAAATGCGTGAAACTCTGGCCGAAGAAAAGCAGCGGGCGGACACGCTGCTCGACAACATCCTCCCTGGCAACGTCGCCGAGGAACTCAAAGCGGAGGGCCAGGTGCGGCCCCGCTACTACGACCAGGTCACGATCCTGTTCACCGATTTCAAGGGCTTCACGCGGCTGACCGAGGGCCTGGAACCGCGCGCCCTGGTCGAAGAGCTCAATGCGCATTTCTCGGCTTTCGATGATATCGTCGCCCGCCACGGTTTGGAAAAGCTCAAGACCATCGGAGATGCCTATATGTGCGCCGCTGGCCTGCCCGAGCCGAGCGGCCGCCATGCGCTCGACGCCGCGGCAACGGCTCTCGCGATCCGGGATCACATGGCCAGGGTGAACGCACAGCGGGCAAAAATGAAGCTGCCGCTCTGGGAGATCCGCATCGGCCTCCATTCGGGCGGCGTCATGGCGGGTGTGGTCGGCAAGCGCAAGTTCGCCTTCGATATCTGGGGCGACGCCGTCAATGTGGCTGCGCTCATGGAGGCTAACGCCAATCCCGGCGAGATTTTGCTCTCCGCAGCGACCTGCGCGAAGCTTGCCGGCCAATTCGAAACGGAGCCGCGGGGCGAGATCGACACCGCCAAGAAGGGCCGCATCCGCTGCCATGTGCTGAAGGGCCCGAAGATCGACGTCGCTTGATATGGGCCACCGCCCTCGCGGACGGGCAGGCAATAAATTCTGACGCGCGATGCCCGGCTCTTGAACCGTGGCGCGCCGGAATTACATCCTTAACGTCGATCGGCGGGAAACCGCGATCGACCGGTGGCGAGGCTTGGCCCCGAGGGTGAGCCGCGCGGCGTTTGCACATCGCTTCACGAGGAGGGTGTGTGGTCTGTTGTGAATCCAGGTCCAGCGAAACGGCCCGTGGGGTCGTCAAGGGCATCGTTTCCCCGGTCTTCGGATTTCGGGCACAATCGGACGCCGTTGGCACGAAGCGCCCGGGAGCCGCTCAAGAAAGAGACCCTCGATGAGGACGCGCTTCGCAAATTTGCAAAGGACGTGAAACAGGCCGCCGCCGGAGCACCGGCGCAAGGCGCGGCGGACGCCCCTTCACAGGTTATGGAGCAGCCCAGTGAGTGACGATCTTTATGACATCCTCGGGGTTTCAAAGGACTCTTCGCAAGCCGACATCCGCAAAGCCTATCGCAAGCTGGTCAAAGAGCTGCATCCGGATCTCAATCCCGGCGACAAGCAAGCCGAGGAACGGTTCAAGAAGGTGTCCAGCGCCTACCGGATCCTCAACAATGCGGAACAGCGGGCCCGCTATGATCGGGGGGAGATCGACGAATCCGGCGCGGAACGGCCCGAGCATCAGTTCTACCGGAACTACGCCGATGCCGAAGCCGATGGCGGCGAGCGCTATTACTCGTCATCCGGATTCGAAGACCTGGGCGACATGTCGGATTTCTTCTCCGACCTCTTCCGGCGGCGCGGCCAATCCCGCGGCACCATGCGGATCCGCGGCCAGGACCTGCGCTACCACCTGGATGTCGATTTTCTCGATGCCGTGAACGGGGCCAAACGCCGCATCACCATGCCCGACGGAAAATTGCTCGATCTCAGCATTCCGCCAGGAACCAGGGATGGCGGGATCCTCCGGCTACGCGGCAAAGGCGGCCAGGGAATCGGCGGCGGCCCACCGGGCGATGCCCTGGTGGAGATATCGGTTCGGCCCCACCCCCTGTTCCGGCGCGAAAACGATGACATCGTCCTCGATCTGCCCGTCACCCTCGACGAAGCGGTCCTCGGGGGAAAGGTCGAGGTCCCGACCACCACGGGCAAGGTCATGATGACCATTCCCAAAGGCGCGAGCAGCGGGGATGTCCTGAGGCTCCGCGGCAAGGGCATCAAGGGCGCCAAAGGCCGCACCGGCGACCAGCGGGTGACGATCAGGGTCGTTCTCCCCGACGAGGTCGACGACGACCTTGCCGACTTCATGCGCTCGTGGCGCAAGAGCCATGGATACGACCCCCGGGCGAATTTGAGGAGGACTGCATGAAATTCTCGGAAGGAGATCTGGTCAATGCGGTCGAGGAACTCACCATGCGCCGGCTACGCCTTTGGGTGCGCAAAGGCTGGATCGCGCCGATGGTCGGCCGGCAGGGGCCGCGCTTCGACGAGCTCGATCTGGCCCGGGCCCGGCTGGTCTGCGAACTCAAGGACGAGCTGAAACTGAGCGAGGACGCGGTCGATGTCGTGTTGTCGCTGATGGACCAAATCTACGGGCTGCGGGCCGAGCTTCGGCGGGTCTGTCGCGCCGTCGATGAGCAACCCGCCGAAATCAAACGACGGATTTCCAGGGCGATACAAGACTCCGGTCCGCCTGACGCGGGGTACCGCAGGTGACGACGGGGGCTAGTTGAGCTCCTTGCTCTTCCAGTACTTGGTGCCCTGGATGGTGGCCTGAAGGGCCAAACCGTGCTCGGTGATCTGATAGAGATAGATGCCCGGCGCGACATCCACGGCGCCGGCCCAGGCGTCGCCCTTCTTGCCGGCCTTGGCCGCGGCGTCGGCCTGGGCCGAGGCGTCCCAGCCCTTGTTGACGAACCAATCGAGATATTTCTTCTCGGTGAAGACGAAGACACCGCGGAAATCCTTGATGCCGAGTCCGAGCCCGATACCCGCCTGGCCCATGTTCATGTAGGTGTCCTTGCCGGTCGTATTGTCGCGCACGACGCCCCAACCGCCGGCGGCGCCGAGCCAGATCACGTGGACGCCGATATTGGTGAACACGCCGTAGCCCGCCGCCGTGCGGATGCGCGTGCGCGCGCCCGGCTGCAGCTTGTAGAGCTTGGCCAGCGTCTCGGCGCGCATCTTCTGGATGTCGGCGCGTTTCTCCGCCGGCGTATCGCCGGAGGCGCAGGCGCCCAGCAGAACGGCCATCATTAAGGGGGCAAGCAGTTTCAGTTTCATGACGATCCTCGGCTGTTGCGGCGAACAGTCGCGACCATGGATCGCAATTTCGCCCAAAATATGACACGCGGCTCGGGCCATTATTCTATCTTTTCGCCCCCAGGGCCAGAGCGGAGGCCTAGACCTTGAAGGCGCTGCGCGTCTCCGGCGCAAACAGCTCGTCTGGCGTAAGCTCGCGCTTGGCGATGCCCTGCTCGTAACACCAGCGCAGATAGACCTCGAGCGTCTTGCGGTTCTCCTCCAGCCCGTAGGGGAAATAGTCCGCCCCCAGCTCGGCCCGCTTGGCCTCGGCGTAATCCACCAGCCACGGCACCATGAAGCGCGAGGTCTGGCGGTCGAAAATGCGCGCGAGGCTCATCTCCCGGGCCCGGGTGAAGGCCTTGAACAGGTTCTGGGCGAGCCAGGGATTGGCCGCATAGACGTCGCCGCGGATCGCCACCGTGTGCATGATGGGGAAGACGCCCGAGTGTTCGAAATAGGCCGCCTCCTCGGCCGGGCCGTCGGCGAACAGGGGCCTGATGTTGCTGCCCGGCGCCTCCATCCCCTGGGGCGGCCGGGCCGCGAAACAGGCGTCCAACTCGCCCGCCTCGAGCATGTCCTTCAAGGACTTGTCGGGCACCGGGGTGAGGTTGCAGCCGTCGGGCAGGTTGAGCTCGATCTGCTCGCGCCGGCCCGGCTCGTTGAGCCCGGCCTGGAACCATTCGATCTCCGACAGCGGAATGCCGATGTCGTCGGTCAGCCAGCCGCGGGTGTAGACGGCCGCGGTCTGGGCCCATTCGGGAACGCCGACGCGCTTGCCGCGCAGATCGGCGGCGGTCTCGATGCCGGCATCCTTGCGCACGTAGACCGAGCTCTGGCGGAACATGCGGGCGGTGAAGATGGGCAGGCCGATGATGCCGGGCTCGGGCTCCGACATGATCGAGGCGAACTTGCCGAAGGACATCTCCGAGACCTCCCACTCGCGGTAATGGACGAAGCGGTAGAAGGTCTCCTCGATGGGATAGATCTGGTAGTTGAAGGTGGTGCCCTCGATCGGCACGCGGCCGAGCGCGATGTCGCGGATGTGGTCGTAGTCGCTGGTGGCAATGTTGATGTGCAGCGGCGGCATGCCCCCTCCCCCAAGGTCTTGGTGTCGGCAGGTATTGTCGGCGTTTTTTCCCCTACCCGGCAAGCCGGGAGTCGAGGAACGGAATGACCGCTTCGTTGAAGGCCGACGGGTTCTCGATATTGGAGATATGGGCGGCGCCCGGGATCTCGATCAATTGCGAACCATTGACGCGGGCGTGCATGGCGCCGATGAGCTCCGGCGTCGCCGCCGGGTCCGCCTCCCCCACCACGAACAGCGTCGGGCAGGAGATCGCGGCCACCCGATCGAGGTAGTCGATCCCCTGCAGGGCCCGGGCGCAGCCGATGAACCCGTCGACCGAGGTGGCGCGGATCATCTCGCGGATGCGATCCAGCCGGGCGCCGCCGGCGGAGAGCGTCGGCTCCGTGAACCAGCGCGTCATGGTCTCCTCCACCAGCCCGGCCATGCCGTCCTCAAGCGCAATATCGATGCGCGACTCCCAAGCCTGCCGGAATGGCTCGGGCGCCGTCACCCGGCAGTCGCAGGCAGCCAGGCTCGCGACCCTCCCGGGATGGGCGATGGCGAGGCCGATCCCGGTGGACCCGCCCAGGGACAATCCCACATAGTGGGATTTCGCGATTCCCAGCGCGTCCCACAAGCCGATCACGTCCGCTTGCAGCGTGGCGAAATCGTAGGGCGGCGGCGCGCGCTCGCTCCGCCCGTGGCCCCTTGTGTCATAGCGCAGCACGCGGAAACGGTCGGCGATCAGCGCCACCTGCTCGTCCCACAGGCCCAAGTCGGTCGCCAGCGAGTTGGAGAAGGTCACCCAGGGCGCGCCCTCCGGGCCATCGATGCGGACATGGAAGCGGAGGCCGTTGACGGTGAGATCGGACACGGAAAATCCTTCCCCGGGCTTGGGCGCACGCCGTTGCGTGCCATTTGCCCCCCGCCGCGGAGGGCGCTAAAACATATCTCGCAGGCGTTCGTATAGCGCCCAAACCGATACGGACCAACAGGCAATCTCTCAGGGGAAGCGGCTTATGCTCATCATCAACAACGATCTGGTCACGGAACTCATCACCGTCGAGGACTGCATCGACGCGCTCGAAGCCGCGTTCAAGAAACTGCCCACGGGCGAGGCCATCCACCGGCCGCGCATCGACATGTACTTCCCCTGCCAGCGCGACGACGGCTACTTCCGCTGGGGCACCATGGAGGGCGCCAACGACGGCTATTTCGCCATCCGCATGAAGTCCGACATCATGCACTGGCCCGAGGACGAGAACGGCAACTGGACGGAAGAGAAATACTGCATCGAGCCGGGCACCTATTGCGGGGTGATCCTGCTGATCTCCACCGAGAACGCCGAGCCGCTGGCCTTCATCAACGACGGCGTGCTGCAGCACATGCGGGTCGGCGCCGGCGCCGGGCTCGGCGTCAAGTATCTGGCGCGCGAGGACTCCCACGTCGTCGGCATGCTCGGCTCGGGCGGCATGGCGCGGACCTTCCTGCAGGCCTTCAAGGGCGTGCGCGACGTCCGCCAGTGCAAGGTCTACAGCCCCACCCCCGAGCACCGCGAGGAGTACGCCGAGGAGATGTCGAAACGCCTCAACATCGAGGTCATCGCCGTGGACAACCCGCGCGACGCGGTCAAGGGCTGCGATATCCTGACCAGCTGCACCGACGCCATGAACCCCGTCTACGACGCCGAATGGATCGAGCCGGGCATGCATGTCACCAACCTCGGCCGCCGCGAGATGCCCGATGCCGCCGGCGAGAAGTTCGACGTCGTCATCCGCCAGGGGACGGCGGGCCTGCAGATGAGGCAGACCGAGCGCTTCCAGGCCGAACGCGGCCTCTCGCCGGCGGCCTATATCGGCGGCACGGTGGAGGAGATGAAGCGGATCCCCGAAAAGAACCCGCAGCCCGGCTTCGGCGGCGACGACCCCGAGTTTACCGACCGCGGCAAGGGCGGCGACAAGCCCGACTTCGCCGATCTCGCCTCCGGCAAGGTGGAGGGGCGCACCTCTCCCGACCAGGTCACCTTCTACCGCAATGTCGGCAACCAGGGCCTGCAGTTCTCCGCCTGCGGCCGGGTCGTCTATGAGCGCGCCAAAACGCAAGGCTTGGGCCAGGAAATTCCCACCGACTGGTTCCTGCAGGACATTCGCGACTGACCTCAGGGTCCGCCACCAGCCACCACCGGAGGCATGCCATGTTCAAGAAGATCGATCACGTCGCGGTTCACTGCACCGAGCTCGAGCGTTCGCTGACCTTCTACCAGAACGCCTTCGGCTTCGAGTTCGTCAACCGCATGCAGCGGCCCGACGGCGGCGGAATCGCCTACCTGCGCCTCGGCGGCACGGTGCTGGAGTTGACGGAAAAGGTGGGCGAGGAGCGCTCGGGCTACCATTTCGCCATCACCACCGACGACATGGACGCCGCCATCGCCCATTTGGAGGAACAGGGCGTGCCGGTCCTGGTCGAGGCCGCGCCGGCCAAGGCCAAGATGCCGGGCGAGGGCGATACCAGGCGCGCCGTCTATGCCGGGCCCGACGGCGAGATGATCGAGGTCCGGGGCTAGGCTGCCCCAAACATTAAGGAAACGCCGATGTTCAAATATATCGATCACGTCGCGGTGCACTGCTCCGACCTCGACCGCTCGGCCAGGTTCTATACCGACGTCATGGGCTTCGAGCCCTGGGTCGGGCACGACAACCGCATCCAGTATTTCAAGTGCGGCGACACGCTCCTGGAGCTGACCATGAAGACCCCGAAGCAAGTCATGTCCGGCCTGCATTTCTGCCTCCAGGCCGAGGACATCGAAAAAGCGGTGGCCCACCTCAAGGAAAAGGGCGTCGAATGCGCCGTGGAACTGCGCCCCTCGACCGGCCGGGTGCCCGGCGAGGAAGGCTTACGCCGCGCCGTCTTCAAGGGGCCCGACGGCGAGCTGATCGAGATCCGGGGCTAGGGCGCGCACACGCCTTATTAAACCAACTGGTTGAATAAGGCCGTTTGCAAGGGGTTCACCGGGGCCGATCGGTCCCGTTTCGCGCCAAGAGCGGCCTAGGATCCGCCCTCCCCGAACCGCGGCACCAGCCGGAGCGCGTTCCCGCGCTCGACGGCGGCGAGCTCGTCATCGCTCAGGCCGCAACCGTGCAGCCCCTCGAGGTTGCCCTTGATGCGGCCGTAGGGGAAATCGCTCCCGAACAGGATCTGGCTGATCGGCACCACCGCCCTGAGCGCGCCAAGCGCGATGGGATTGCCCGAGGTGGCGGTGTCATAGTGCAGCCGTTCGAGCTCGGCCCGGTAGCCCGCCGGCGCCAGCGCATCGAAATCCTTCATCCGGCTGATGCCCCATTCGATGCGGCCGGTGAGCGCCGGCAGGGTGCCGCCGGCGTGGCAGAAGACGAAGCGGATGTCGCGGCAGCGGGCGAAGGTGCCGCTGAACAGCAGGCTGAGGATGGCGCGGCAGGTATCGTGGGGATACTCGATCAGGGACGAGCCCAGGCCGAGCAGGCCCTCGCAGCAGAACGGCACGGTCGGATGGATATAGACCAGCGCGCCGCGCCGGTCGAGCTCGTCGAAGATCGGCGCGAACTCGGGATCGCCGGGCCACTTGTCGCCGAAGCTGGTGGCGATGCCGACGCCGTCGGCGCCCAGGGTGTCGAAGGCGTATTCGATCTCGGTCAGGCTGCCCTCGACGTCGCGCATGGAGAGGAAGGCGAACAGGCCGAAGCGGTCGGGGCGGTCCTTGACCATCTCGGCGCCGTATTCGTTGAAGCGCCGCACCGTCTTGCGCAGCCAGGCGTCGTCCTGGCGCCACCAGTGGGTCGGAATGGAGGACGCCGACAGCGCCACCGAGGCGCATGCGTTGGCGTCCATCTCGTCGAGCGACGATTGCGGGGTCCAGTCCCGGGTCGGCCCGCCGCCGAGCACGTCCTTGAGGTCCGGTGGATAGAAATGGTGATGAACGTCGATCCTGTGGCCGGCCATGGGGCTCCCCCAAATTTCGTTATCGGGCAGCGCGCATTTTCAAGGAGCCCGCCGGTCTTGTCCACCGCCGGCCCTCCAGGCCCGACCGCCGGCGCCGGGCGGCCGAAAAAAAGCGGGCGCGCCTTAAGGAGCACGCCCGCACGCGGTTCCTTTCCGCGGCTCAATCAGCGCGAGGTGACCTTGATCTTGCGCTCCTTCTCGGCCTTCTTCGCCGGCGCCTTCTTGGCGATCTTGACCGTCAGCACGCCCTTGGCGACATCGGCGGAGATCTTCTTGTCGTCGGCGTTTTCGGGCAGGCGGAAGGACCGCTGGAAGGCGCCGAAGGTCCGTTCGGAGAGGTAATGGTTCTTCTCCTTCTCCTCCCGTTCCTCTTTCTTTTCGCCCTTCACCGTCAGCACGCCGTCGGCGAGGCTGACTTCGACGTCCTTTTCGTCGATGCCCGGCAGTTCCGCCGTGATCTCGTACGCCGTGTCGGTCTCGCTGACGTTCACGACCGGCATCTTCGCACCGAAGCTGGGCGCGACGCCCTTAAACGGCTCGAGGCTGAACAGGCTGCGGCCGAAGCCGAAATCCTTGCGGCCGAAGTCATCGAACAAGCGGTCGACCTCGGCACGGAGCGCGGAAAAGGCATCCTCCGGCCGGGCGACGTCCTTGGATTCTGTCTTGACGGGTGCTTTTGCCATGGCGGCTCCTCTCCTCTTCCTTCCGGGCGCCCCGCCGCGGGCCGCGCATGGCCAGGCGGCATGGGTCGCCATAAAACCCGATTAAAATTACGTGTTTAAAATCTGGGGTCCGGACGCGCGAATTCAAGCCCCCGCGCGCCACCGCGTGGACGGGCGGCACCGACTTTCCTCAGGCGATGGAGACGGGTCTGCCCGCGTCCGCCGATTGGCGAATGGCGTCGAGCACCTCGACCGAATGAACCGCCTGGTCGACCGTCACCGGGAACTCGGCCTTGCCCTCGATGGCATCGGCGAACCCTTCCAATTGCGCGCGCTCGGCCTCGAATTTTGGAAACGCGGTCTGCGTGCCCTCGCCCTCGGTAAAGGCGGTGGCGAGCTCGCCCATTCCGCGCACCTCGGCCCAGCCCTTGGTGCCGAACACCTGAAGGCGCAGCAGATCGGCCGTGGTGCCGATCGCCGTCAGCGATCCGCTGACATCGTTCTCGAACCGCAGAAGGGTGGCGGTGGTGTCCTTCAGGGTCGGCAGACCCGCCCGCTTGCCGGCATGGGCATGGACCTCCGCCACCCGCCCGAACATCCGGATCATCTCGTACAGCATGTGATCGGTCAGCGCGCCCGGGGGCGTCTGCGCCGCATCCGCTTTCCACCCGCCCGGCGCGACATGGCCGTAGCGATCGACGCAAAAGTTGCCCTCGGCGTGGAGCGGGGTGCCCAATTCGCCGGAGGCGACCAACCGGCGCAGCTCGGCATTGGCGGGAAGGAAGCAGCGGTTGTAGCCGAGACACAGCAGCACACCGGCGTCTTCGGCGGCCTGGCCCAGCTCACGGGCGTCGCCGGCGCTGAGCGCCAGAGGCTTGATCACCATCACCGGCTTGCCGGCGCCGACGGCCGCCAATCCGTGGCTCGCGTGGACGCCGGCGGCGCTGGCCACCACCACCGCGTCGATGGCCGGGTCGGCGAGCACGGCGTCGAGGTCGGTCTTGACCTCGATGCCCTTTTCGGCGGCGAAGTCCTCGACCTTGTCCGGGCTGCGCACCACGGCAACGGAAAAGCGGATACGCGGGCTCTCGTCCTGAACCGATGACACCAACCGGCGGCCCCAGCCGCCGAGCCCGATTATTGCGGCGTTGATCACGATGTTCTCCCTCCTGCTTGGTTCGGCTTACCCTCAGCCAGTCTCGCCGAATTTTACCAGTTGCAAACCGATGTGGGGCAAAACAGATTCCCTTTGTCCGCGCGCCGTGGCAAGCTAGGGGCCGTGGAGGGGGGATGTCCGCGGTTGTCGCGCCAATGGCAAAATAAAATATAAGAAACCATTGCCTTAGAGGAATCCTGTGCGATTCGTTTTCGCCCTTGCCTGTGCCGTTTTATCGCTGTCGGCGTTTTCGCCGGGGCTGGCCCGCGCCGGGTTCGACGAAGGCGTGGCCGCCTATGAACGCGAAGACTACGCCCGGGCGCTCGCGGAGCTGCTGCCTCTGGCGCGCGGCGGCAACGCCTACGCGCAAACCTACGTCGCCGTGATCTATCACTATGGGCTGGGGGTGAACGCCGATCTGGGCACCGCCGTCAGCTGGTACGCCAGGGCCGCGGAGGCCGGGGATTCGCTCGCGCAACGCATTCTCGGCGATCTTCATTACGAGGGGGCTTGGGACAAAGTCGATTATGCCGCCGCGGCACAGTGGTACCAAATCGCGGCCAAGGGCGGCGACGTCGATGCCCAGCGCGAGCTGGGCGCCATGTATCTGGACGGGCTCGGCGTCCCCGTCGACCATAACGCGGCGGCGCGCTGGCTCAGCGAGGCCGCATCCCAGGACGATGCGCAGGCCAGAGCCCTGCTGCGGGACTCCCGCGTCGACCGCTCCCGCCCGCGCGCGAGGCCGGGACCCGACGGGAACGGCGCCCTGGCCCTGAGAATGCCATCGAAATGCGCCGGCGGGTTCCCCAACGCGGATTACGACATCAACGTCAAGACCATCTTCCCCCAACCCCGCATCAACCACAGCCTCTCGATCGCCCAGCTGGGCAAGCTGTCGGGGCTCGGCCACAATACCCGCACCCTCGGCCTGATGAAGCCGGACCTGATCATCGAAACGCGACCCCGTGCCCAGGGCCTCAAAGTGGGCGACAAATTCTGTTTCTGGATCACCGGATTCGACGTCAATTTGCGCTATCGCCGGGTCGATGTCTTCGTCGCCAAGGAGTATCCGGTGGGAAGCTGCCCCTATCGGGCGATCTTGGCCCACGAGCGGGAACACGTGCGGGTCTCCAAACGAAACCTGGAGGAATATGCGCCCCGTATCCGCCAGGCGTTGACCTCGCTGCTCATCCCGACGGGCCGGGATCCCGCCCTGGTGGCGTCGGCGGCCGAGGCGCGGGTCAATGTCGAGGGCATATCCAAGGAGCTGCTGCAGCCGCTCTACAAGGAGATGCTGAACTCCCTGATGGTGGCTCAGCAAACGGTCGATTCGCCGCACGAATATGCGAGGGTCCGGCGCCAGTGCAGCAACTGGTGAACGGGTCGCGAGAGACCTGGGCTAACCATGTCAAAGGCCCGGCGAACCGGCCGCCGGGCCCTGAACGATGGTCGGAGCGGCGGGATTTGAACCCACGACCCCTTCACCCCCAGTGAAGTGCGCTACCAGGCTGCGCTACGCTCCGTCATGTGGTGCCCCGCGGGGCGCCGCGCACTTTACCCCCTGGCGGGATTGCGCGCAATCGGCTTGCCCCTCGAGAGCGCCGCTCCCCCGTTCGCCCGAAGCGGGCGGCGCGGCGCCTAGCCGCTGAGAAGTTTCTTGAGCTCCGTCAGTTCGTCGATGACGGCACGGATTTCCCGCCGCTGTTCGGGGCTCAGCCCGGACGCGTCGGGCTCGCGGCGGTCCGAGGCCTCCTCTTCCCGGGCGACGTGGCCCTCGCGGAGCAGTTTCTGGACCCCCTTGATGGTGTAGCCCTCGCTGTACAGCAGGGTCCGGATCCGCTTGAGCAGGACGACGTCTTCCGGGCGATAATAGCGGCGCCCGCCGCCCCGTTTGAGGGGCCTGACCTGAGAGAATTTCGACTCCCAGAAACGCAGCACATGCTGCGGGATGTCGAGCTCGTTGGCCACTTCGCTGATGGTGCGGAAGGCCGCGGCCGACTTCGCCAGGCGCCGCCCGTTATCGCTGTCTGCGCTCGATCGCGCCAGTTGCGCCATTTAGAAGCGCCCTCCCTCGCCATCGCCGCCCGACGGCGGCGAAAAGGGATTGAAGGTGGGCTCTGGCGCCGGTTCGGGGCGCGTTTCTTCGCCGTCCTGGCCGGGCGCATCCGCCGCCCCCTGGTCGACCCGGCTCTTGAGCACGTGTGACGCCCGGAAAACCAGTACTTTCCGGGGCAGGATGGGAACCTCCTCGCCGGTCTTCGGATTGCGACCCACGCGTTGGCCCTTCTGACGCACCGAGAAACTGCCAAACGACGAAATCTTCACGCTCTCGCCGCGAATCAGTGCGTCGCTGATCTCCTGCAGCACGGCTTCGACCAGTTCCCCCGATTCGTTGCGGGATAGACCCACTTCCTGATAGACCGCTTCACCCAGTTGGGCGCGGGTCACGGTATTGCCAGCCATCCAATCCTCCCAAGCAGGAGGCAAGGGTACCCTCCCCCAAAAAAGCCGTCAAGATCAAAGGGATGCGAGAATTCGTTTACCTAATTCGCGAATCTGCGCCAAGACCGCGCCCGCGCGCGTCCCGGCGCTACCAGCGCACCGCCGCCGCGGCCCAGGTAAAGCCGGCGCCCATGGCTTCCATCATGACCAGATCGCCCTGTTGGATGCGGTTATCGCTGGCCGCCTCGCTCAAGGCCAGGGGAATGGACGCGGCGGAGGTATTGGCGTGACGGTCCACGGTCACCACCATTTTCTCCGGCGCGATCCCCATCTTCTTGGCCGTCGAATCGAGTATTCGCTTATTCGCCTGGTGGGGCACCAGCCAATCGACGTCGGCGACGGTGAAGCCATTGCGTTCCATGGCTTCTTCCACGACCTGGGACAGCCGCGTCACGGCCTGGCGAAAGACCTCGCGCCCCTGCATCCGAACGACCCCGGCGATCTGGTTGAGCGAGGGGCCGCCATCGGCGTAGAGCAGATCGTGCTGACGCCCGTCGGAATGAAGGTGGGTGGACAGCACGCCGCGGTCCGTATTGCGGCCCGCGCCTTCCTCGGCCCTGAGCACCACCGCGCCTGCGCCGTCACCGAACAGGACGCAGGTGGCGCGGTCCGACCAGTCGAGAATCCGGGAGAAGGTTTCGGCGCCGATGACCAGCGCCGTCTTTCCTTGCCCCAGGCGCAGGGAATTATCCGCCAGGTTGAGCGCATAGATGAACCCCGAACAGGCCGCCTGGACATCGAAAGCCCAGGCGCGATGCGCGCCGATCCTCTCCTGCACCCGCGTGGCCGTCGCCGGAAAGGTTTCATCGGGCGTCGCCGTGCCGAGAACGATCATGTCGACATCCGCCCCATCGAGCCCGGCACGGGCCAGGGCCTCGACGGCGGCCCGGGTCGCCAAATCCGAGGTCATTTCGCCTTCCGAGACGACGTGGCGCTCACGAATTCCGGTTCGTTCGGAGATCCATTCATCGGAGGTATCGACGATCTTGGCGAGATCGTCATTGGTCAGGACCTTTTCCGGCAGGTAGGCACCCCACCCTTGAACCACAGACCGCATCACCATCAGGAGCTGGCGACCTTCTGTAGGGGGGACCCGAAATCGCCCAGGCGGTCGAACTCCTGCATGATCATGTCGTTGAACCCGCCGCTGACCATGTCGACGGCGACGCTGATGGCGTTGGCGAAGCCGAAGGCATCCGTACCGCCGTGGCTCTTGATGACGATCCCGTTGAGGCCCAGCAACATGGCGCCGTTGTAGCGGCGCGGATCGACCTTGACGCGGACCTCGTTCAGGGCCTCGCGCGACAGCACGTAGCCGAGCCGGGACAGCCAGGAACTCTTGTAAGCGTTCCGCATGAATGAGGTGTACATCTTGGCGATGCCTTCGGCCGTCTTGAGGGCCACGTTGCCGGTGAAGCCGTCGGTGACGACGACATCCACCCCGCCGGTCCAGATGGCGTCGCCTTCGACGAAGCCCTGAAACTCTATGGGCAGGTCGATGTCCCGCAGGGTCGACGCGGCCTGGCGAATGGCCTCATGGCCCTTGAGGTCCTCCTCGCCGACATTGAGGAGTCCGATGGCCGGCTTCGGCAAGCCCAACACGGTTCGCGCGAAGACCTCTCCCATGATCGCGAATTCCACCAGATTGCGGTCGTCGCACTGAATGTTGGCGCCGAGGTCCAGCATCACGCATTCCGAAACCGCGGTCGGCAGCACCGATGCGATCGCCGGCCGGGTGATCCCCGGCAGCGTGCGCAGCGCCAGTTTCGCCATCGCCATCAGCGCCCCGGTATTGCCTGCCGAGACCACCCCCGCGGCGTCACCGCTCTTGACCGCGCCGATGGCCAGCCCCATGGAGGACCCGCGCCCGTTGCGCAGCGCCATGGACGGCTTGTCTTCGTTGCTGACCACCACATCGGTATGAAAGAGACGCGACACCGCGGCCAGCTTGTCGTAGCTGTCCAGCAGCCGGCGGACCTGCGTCTCATCGCCGTAGAACAGGAATTTGATGTCCGGATAGCGTGTTCGCGCCAGGTCCGCGCCCCTCACGATCACGTCGGGCGCGCCATCGCCACCCATGGCGTCGAGAGCTATGGTCAAATCCATGTTTTATCACCCAGCCTTGGGGCTACCGCTGCCCCCCGCGCTGGCGCTTCGTCAAATTGCGCCTTCAGTTTCGGTTACTTCACGACCATCGTAGTAACCGCAGGAGCCGCAAACGTGATGGGGCCGCTTCAACTCGCCGCAATTGGGACACTCGCCGTATGCGCCGGATTTGAGGGCGTGATGGGATCGCCGCTTGTCGCGCCGCGATTTTGAAACTTTTGATTTAGGAACAGCCATCGCTCGATATCTTCTTGCCTTCGGGCCCTCGCCGACTCACGGCGGCCCTGGGAATGGTGCAGTCTATTACCGAAAATCTTAGGCTTCGGCAAGGCGCTTGAGGAGTCATTTCTTTTTCAACCGCTTGAGCGCGTCGAACGGCGATTTCTTCGCGGTTTCATCGGCCGGCCCCAAAAGTTCCGAAAGTGCGCCCTCGGCATCGGCGGCACGCGGATACGGGTCGATGGCGAGGCCCAGGCATTCGGCGGCGGCTTCGCCGACGTCTATTCCCGCCTCGGGAATGGGCTCCCAGTCGGCCCCGTCCTCGAGCGCGACCTCGACCTCCCTGGGGCCCCTCGCCGTCGGACCGCCGGCGGCGGCGCGGCGGTAATGGAGCACGAAATCCTCCTCCACATGGGCGGGAACGGGCTCCAGCGTCACCACGCAGGCCTGCACCAGATCGGCTTTCACGTGCCCCTCGAGGCGCACGCTGGTGCCGCTCTCGAACACATGGATCCGGCCCTCCGCGGTGAGCGCGTCGAGGGACAGCAGCCCGAACCGCCGGGCCAGGCCAGCGCGTTCGTCGGCCTCCGCTTCGATGGCGAAGGACGTGGCCTCCGCCCCGGCGCCCATATCGGGTTCGATGGCGAACATCCTGGAAAACTCGGGGGCGGGATTTTCTTCCTTGGAAATCAAGACGTATACGTCCTTTCACGTCACGGCGGCGGCGGACGGGTCCCGCGGCGCGCATGCCCCGCCGAGAGCGCCGAACCTCAGTTCGCCCGCCTCCAGCGCCTCTACCGCCTGGCCCTCGAGGCGGGTCACGGAGTCCTCGAGATAGGCGGCCAGCCGGCCGGCGGACCCGTTCGGCGCCGTGCCGCCGTACACGTTGCGCTCGATCGCCGCGACCAACGGCTGGCGGCCCGCGGCCAGGCCGTCTTCGTACGCCTTCGCCCGCCCGTAAAACCCTTTAATCAGGCCCTTGACCCGCTTGGCCACGCCGAGATCGCCGGTTCCCATCTCGCGCAGATTGCGGTCCATATCGGCGAACATCAAATCGAACACCGCCTGGCCCAGGTCCTCGGCCCGGCCCACGCCCGCCCGACGGGCCGCCTTCAGGCGGTTGAGAACGAGGAAGGCGTGAAGAGAGATCATCTCGAACCGCCCCTCGACGGTATCGGGGACACCGAGTTCGCGGTAGAACCAGGGCCGGCGCGCCTGCGCCACCAGGGCCCCATAGACGGCCTCCGCGGGCCTTTGCAGGCCGCGCCTGCGATACATCGAACGGAACAGCATGCCTCGCGCCAAACTGTTGACAGCCGGATTTCGCCGGTGCAATTGTTGATGGCAACATGGTGGTCCGGGGGGGCGGCGTCAAGCCTGTTGCCCCGGCCTCGGTCGGGCGGGGGACCCCGACCACGGGCCGCCACGGCACTATGAGCAAGGAAAGAGGTGAAATTGCCGACCGCCGCCGAGAGTTTGGCTTCACCGCAGCGCCGCCCGGGCCGGCCGCTTCTGATAGTCGCGTTCTGCGCCGGATTGGCGTGGCTGCCGGGCTGCGCCGCGGACGTCACCGTCAGGGGCAACGCCGTCGACAAGGACAATCTCGCGCAGCTTCAAAACGGGGTGCATGATCGCGGCAAGGTGCGCGAGCTTTTGGGTTCGCCCACCAACGTGGCGACCTTTTCCAACGAGACCTGGTATTACGTCTCCCAGAAAGAGCAAACCGTTGCATTTTCCAAGGCGAAGGCGCTTTCCCGGCAAGTGATCGCGATCTCCTTCAACGGCTCGGGACAGGTCGCCGAGATCAAGACATATACGCTCGCCGATGGCCGCGAGATCGACCCGGTCGACCGAAAGACGCCGACCCCGGGTCGGGAGTTCTCGATCATCGAGCAGCTGATCGGCAACCTGGGCCGCTTCGAAGGCGCCGGCGCCGAGGATAGCGGCCTCTAACGCGGCACCCCGGCGTGAACCCCGTGTGCAACGAGAAAAGCCCCGGCCGTGACCGGGGCTTTTCCGTCGTCGGCCGGCGCTATCGTCAGGCGACCAGCGCCAACAGCAGCAGGGCGACGATGTTGATGATCTTGATCATCGGGTTGACCGCCGGCCCCGCCGTATCCTTGTAGGGATCGCCGACGGTATCTCCGGTGACCGCGGCCATGTGCGCATCGGAGCCCTTACCGCCGTGCTGGCCGTCCTCGATGAACTTCTTGGCGTTGTCCCAGGCCCCGCCCCCGGAGGTCATCGAGATCGCCACGAACAACCCGGTGACGATGGAGCCCAGCAACATCGCGCCGACCGACGTAAACGCCGCCGACTGGCCGCCGATCGGCAGGATCACGGCGTACAGCACCACCGGCGCCAACACCGGCAACAAAGACGGCACGATCATCTCCTTGATCGCGGCGCGGGTCAGAAGATCGACGGCGCGCCCGTATTCCGGCTTGCTCGTGCCTTCCATGATGCCGTCGATCTCGCGGAACTGACGGCGCACCTCCAGCACCACCGAACCCGCCGCGCGGCCGACCGCCATCATGCCGAGCGATCCGAACAGGAACGGCAGCATGCCGCCGAAGATCAGGCCGATGACGACATAGGGATCCTGCAACAGGAAGGTCACCTTGAGATCGGGAAAGTAGTGGCTCAGGTCCTCGACATAAGCGGCAAACAGAACCAGGGCGGCCAGGCCCGCCGAGCCGATGGCATAGCCCTTGGTCACCGCCTTGGTGGTGTTGCCGACGGCATCCAGGGCATCGGTGGTCTTGCGCACGTCCTCCGGCAGCTCCGCCATCTCGGCGATGCCCCCGGCATTGTCCGTGACCGGCCCGTAAGCGTCGAGTGCCACGACCATGCCGGCCAGGGCCAGCATCGAGGTGACCGCAATGGCGATCCCGAACAGGCCCGCCGCCAGGTAGCTGAGCACGATGCCACCGCAGATCACGATGGCGGGCAGGGCGCAGGCCTCCATGGAAACCGCGAGCCCCTGGATGATGTTGGTGGCATGGCCGGTGGTCGATGCCTGGGCGACGCTGCGCACCGGACGATGCTCGGTCCCGGTATAGTACTCGGTGATCCACACCAGGAGCGCGGTGACGCCAAGCCCGACCAGGGACGACAGCAACAGGCTGAAACCGGTGAAGCTCTTCCCGCCGACCGTGAAGGTCGCGTCGAAACCGGTCCATTTCCAGATCACCAGGGCGATCCCGACGGCGGAAAGAAGGGCCGCGGCGATGAAGCCTTTGTAGAGCGCCCCCATGATGTTTTCCGACGGCCCCAAGCGGACGAAGAAGGTTCCCGCGATCGAGCCGATGATACACACGGCGCCGATCAGAAGCGGCAGCACCATCATTGACTGCTCGACGGCCCCGTTGAAGAAGATCGCCGCCAGGAGCATGGTTGCGACCACGGTCACCGCATAGGTCTCGAACAGGTCGGCCGCCATGCCGGCGCAATCGCCCACGTTGTCCCCCACATTGTCGGCGATGACGGCGGGATTGCGCGGATCGTCCTCGGGAATGCCGGCCTCGATCTTACCCACCAGGTCGGCCCCGACATCGGCGCCCTTGGTGAAGATGCCGCCGCCGAGCCGCGCGAAGATGGAAATCAGGGATGCCCCGAAGCTGAGCGCGACCAGCGCTTCAAGCACCGCGCGGGTGTCGAAACCGTAACGCTGCAAGACCCAGAAATAGACGCCGACGCCGAGCAGTCCCAGGCCGACCACCAGCATCCCGGTGACCGCCCCCGCCTTGAAGGCGATGGCCAGGGCCGGGGCGAGGCCGCTGCGGGCGGCCTCGGCGGTGCGCACGTTGGAGCGCACCGAAATGTTCATGCCGATATATCCCGCGGCCCCCGACAGGATCGCGCCGATGGCATAGCCGACCGCCACATGCAGGCCCAGCCGCCACCACAGCAGCGCGCCAATGACGATCCCGACCATGGCAATGGTCTGGTATTGCCGATTGAGGTAGGCGCCTGCCCCTTCCTGAACCGCGGCGGCGATTTCGCGCATCCGCTCGCTGCCGGCGTCCGCGCTCAGGACCGCGCGGGATGCGTAGATTCCATAACCAATGGCGAGAAGGCCGCAGGCGAATATCAGCCAAAAAGCGCTTGTCATCAGGATTTTCCCCTTATTACCGTGCGGGATGGTCGAGCCGGATGGCGCGCAACAAGCAACTCACCCTCGGCCCCTTGCGTCGGACGAAAAACCGGACCACCCCCAAAAAGTGGCGGGAACATGCCAGAACTCCCGGTGGGACGCAACCACCCGATGCCGGGCCGCCTCAGGTCGGCTGTACGGAGCGCTGCAACCACAGCCACAGCGCGGCAAGCAGCGCCACGACAAGGCCCGGTACCACCGCCAGGTTCAAAGCCTGCCAGCCCAGAGCCTGATACAGGGCGCCACCGGACAGCGCCCCCACGGCGACCGAGCCGAACACGAGAAAATCGTTGATACCCTGCACCTTGGCCTGTTCCGCTCGGGTGATGACGCTGGTGAGCAGGCTGGTGCCGCCGACGAACATGAAATTCCACCCCACGCCGAGGGCCATCAATGCGACCGTGAATTGCCACAGGCCCTCGCCCGTCATATTGACCGCGACACCCACGAAATTCATCGCGGCGCCGGCGACGATGACCGGCAAGACCCCTACCCGTTTGATCAAGTGTCCGGTCACGAAAGCCGGCGCAAACATCGCGAACACATGCCACTGGATGACGAAGGCGGTGCTGCCGAAATGATGGCCGCTGCCGTGCATGGCCAAGGGGGTCGAGGTCATGACCAGGGTCATGGAGCTGTAGCCGATGACGGCGGCGATGATCGCCACCGGCACCTGCGGAATACGGACGATCTCACCGAACGGCCGGCCCTGGTCCCGGCGTTCCTCCGCGCTGAGCCGCGGTATGTTGACGAAGATCAACAGAAAAACGGTGACGACCTGGATCACGGCGAGGGCAAGGAAGCTGCCGGCGAATGTGGCCGCGGACAGCGCATCCACGGTGAGGCGTGCCAGGTTCGGCCCGGTAAAGGCGGCGACGACGCCACCCGCCAGAACCAGGGAGATGGCGCGCGAGCGGTGCTCCTCGTCGGCACTGTCGGCCGCGGCGAAACGATAGTAGATGGCGAAACCGTTGAGCGCGCCGATCAACGCCGAGCCCAGGCAGAACAGCGGGAAATCGCCGTGGCTCAGGGCGACGACGTTGAGCAGCCCGCCGACCAGGCCGATCACCGCCCCGATCTGGAAGCCCAGGCGGCGGCCAAAGCGCCGCATCACGAACGAGGCGGGAAGCGTGGTCAGCATGGTGACCACGAACTGCAGGGAAATCGGGAGCGTCGCCAGGCCGCTGCCCGGCGCGAGCACCTCGCCGGCCAGAGCCGTGACGGTCAAAACCATCGAGGTTCCGGTCATGAACAGGGCTTGACAAGCGGCAAGGAGAGCAACGTTACGAACGGTACCGGCACGCATGGCGGCACAATACGCGATCGCTACGGCCAGGCAACGAGAAAACATCCCAAGTGCCGACCGCCGCGGTGCGCGGCAGGCACGGGGCAGGCTAATTGAGGCGGATATTGACGGCGCTTTCGACCAGCACGTCCTTGACGACGTCGCCGGGAACGAGCTCTCGGGCCAGCCTGAGGAGCCTGACCTTGACGCTTTCGATGGGGACCGAGCGGCCGTCGTCGCGGCGGACCGCGACGATCCCGTAAAGATCGCGGAGGAAGACGTTCTGCAGCTGATGACGCGCCGCCATCACCTTTTCCTTGTCGGCCTGGCCGAAGGTCTCGATGCTGATGATAAAGCTGATCTGGTTGACCACCCTGCCGTCGCGGATGACCGGGATATTGAACGGCAGGAGCTTGAAGAACTGCGGCTGATTGCCGAGGAAGCGGTCGAGGGCGCCGCCCGGGCCCTGCTTCTCCCCGGGCGCGGCGAGCGCACCTCCCGCGCCAAGCCACAGGGCGAGAACGGCCATCGCAATCGGCGCCAATATCTTCATCACCGCATCCTTGGGTTTTGGACCGGCCCAACATTGGCAGTGCTTTGTAAACAATAGGTAAAACCGAGCGCGGGCGCGCATCGATGGGTGTGCGGTCAGGCGTGCGCCAGCGGCCTCGAGAGATGCAGGACCTGGTAGTGCTCGATCATGTCCGCCTCGCTCGCCGGGATCTCCTCCTCCGAGGCCCAGGTGCTGTAGCGCATGATTTCCCAACGGTCGGGATCGATGCCGACGAGATGACAGCCGATGCCCGGGGCTTGTCGTATCGCCTCATGCCGGCTCTGTTCGCTTTTGGCGAGATCCGCCAAGCGGGTTTCCGCCGGGATACTGTCGATTTCCTTGATCGCCGCGACGGCGCTGTCGGGGCTCCCCCCCTCGGCGAAGGCAAGAACGCTCCAACAGCGGACCCGGGGGCGCCCGAAGTTCTCCACAAGACCCTGGAACAGGTCGCCGGTGAGGAATTCCCGCGCCGGGGCATCGCAATCCCAAACGTAAAACGGGGCGTAAATCCCCTCTTTCTCGTTGTAAAGAAATGATTTGTGGCGCAAGCCCTGCAGGTCGTCGAACAGGCATCGCCGATTCGCAACTCTTTCGTGGATCTGCTCCGAGCGCACGTCACCGGCGAGCCTAATCGTGTACTGCATGGCAATCATGTTTGTTTCCTCCCCAACGCATACACTTTGAAAATGCTATGGACCGGCGCCCGATCCCACAATTGCATTGGGCGTATGGGTGCCATGCATAAATAGGGACCTCACCCGAAATGACGGTATCCGCCGGTTCCGGGACCCAAATCGAGCCCCTCGGCGTCCTCCGCCTCGACGCCGTCGCCGGCGACGATCCTACCGATCCTGCTCACGCCGACCGCGGCTTCCGCCGCCGCCCGCTGCACGGCGTCCTCGTTTTCCGGCGCCGCGGTGAACAGAAGCTCGTAATCGTCCCCCCCGGTCAGCACCGCGCCCAAGCGAACGGGGTCGAGGCCGAGCGCCGCCCGCGCCGCGTCCGATAGCGGCACCGCCTGCGGGTCCAGTCGGGCGCCCACGCCCGAACAGGCGCAGACATGGCCGAGATCGGCAATCAGGCCGTCGGAGATATCGATGGCGGCATGGGCAAGCCCAAGAAGGCGGAGGCCGAAGGCGAGCCTCGGCTGCGGCCGTCGGTAGCGATCGAGCAGGAAATCGCGATGTTCCGCTTCCAATCCCTCGAGCTCTCCCCGGCTGACCGCCAGGCCGAGCCCGCCGTCGCCGATGGTGCCGCTCACGTAGATCGCATCGCCGGCCACGGCTCCCGCCCGGGTCAAAACCCGATCCGCGGGCACCGTACCGAGGGCGGTGAGCGAGAGGGTCAACGGCCCGTCGCCGGCAACCGTGTCGCCGCCGATCAGCGGCACCTCGAATGCATCGAGGTCGGACTTCAGTCCCGCCGCGAACCGATCCAGCCACGAGGCCGTGACGTCGCGCGGGAAGATCGCGGTCAACAGCACGCCCACGGGCCGGGCGCCCATTGCCGCCAGGTCGGAGAGGTTGACGCGGATGATCTTGCGGGCGATGTCGTCGGCGGGATCGTCGGCGAGGAAATGAATGCCCGCGACCGCCGCATCTGCCGCGGCCACCAGGCGCGCGCCGGGGGGCAGATCGACGATCGCGGCGTCGTCGGTCAGGCCCAGCGCCCCCGGCGCCCCGGCCGCGAGGGGGGCGAAGTACTTGGCGATCAGATCGAATTCATCGCCGATGCCCTTTGCCGACACCGCTGCCTCCGCGGTCAAACTCCGTCGCCCTCGGCGGCGCGGCGGCCCTCGGCCGCCACCGCGTCGAGCACGCCATTGATCAGCCCGGGCTCGGCACCGTCGAAGAACGCCTTGGCGACATCCACGTACTCGTTGATGCTGACTTTGGCGGGAATATCGTCGAGGTGGATCAATTCAAACGCACCGGCCTCGAGAATGAGGCGCACCAGGATTTCGAGCCGCGGCACCGTCCAGCCCGCGGAAAGCGCGGCCGCGATGCGCTGGTCGAGCCGCTCGCGGTTCGTCGTCACGCCGGTAACGACGGCGGAGAACAAGATCGGATCCGGGGCCGGCAGGCCGGTGACGACATCGTCCTCCTGATCCGGCTCGGGGCGCGCGCCGGAGAGGAACTCCTCGATCACCTGATCCACCGGCGCGCCCGTCAACTCGATCTGATACAGCGCCTGCACCGCGGCAAGGCGCGCCGCCGTGCGCGGGCCCGCGCCCTTGGCGGTTTGGGGCTCCTCGGCGGAGCGCGCACCGGCGCCGGGCGTCATCATGTCAACCGCTGAACTCGCGGGCCAGGCCGACCATGGCGAGACAGGCCTCGACCGCCGCACGGCCCTTATTGCCCTGGTCCACGGCGCCGCGCGCCATGGCCTGATCCCGGTTTTCCACCGTCAGGATGCCGTAGCCGATGGCCAGCTTGTGCCGCAGCGCGAGGTCTTGCAGGCCGCGCGCCGATTCGCCGCAGACGTAATCGTAATGGGTGGTCTCGCCGCGGATCACGCAGCCCAACGCGACATAGCCGTCGAAACGCGGGCCGCCGTCGCGGGCGGCATCCATGGCCAGGCGAATCGCCCCCGGAATCTCGAACGCGCCGGGAACCGCGAAGCGCTCGTAGCTGGCGCCGGCATCCTCCAAGGCGGCGACGGCACCTTTCACCAGCTCATCGGCGATGTCCTCGTAGAACCGCGCCTCGACGATCATGATATGGGGCTGCTCACTCATTCGCTGTCGCTCTCATCCTCGGCCGCCGGCGCCCGGCCCGCCGTCCCCTTCCCGGCGCCCAACCGCCGGCTGGAACAAAACATACAGGTGATTCAAGGCAAGGCAAGGCGGTTCAGGTACCGGGCAACGAGGTCGACCTCGAAATTGAGCCTGTCCCCTTCCGCGGCCTCCCCGAGGGTGGTGTTCTCCAGGGTATGGGGGATGACGTTGACCGAAAACAGGTCCTCCTCCACCTCGTTGACCGTCAGCGACACGCCGTCGAGCGCCACCGACCCCTTCTCGACGACGAAACGCGACAGGCCGGGCGGCGTTTCGATGTCGAAGCGGACGCTGCCCGCGTGATCGCCGACCAGGCTTCGCCCGCGCACCCTGGCGATGCCATCGATATGGCCGCTGACCATATGCCCGCCCAACTCGTCGCCCAGCCTCAAGGCGCGCTCCAGGTTGACCCGGCGGCCCGGCGCCCAGTCGCCGAGCGTCGTCCGGGCCATGGTTTCCATCGAGACGTCGACGCCGAACCAGTTGCGCCCATCATCTCGTCCCTTGACGACGACGGTCAGGCAAGGGCCCGAACAGGCGATCGATGCGCCGACATCGATACCGCCGACATCGAACCCGGTTTCGATTTCCACGCGGGTATCGGTCCCGGGCTCGATGGTTCGAACCGTGCCCACATCGGTGATGATGCCCGTGAACATGACGAAACGCCTCGCCGGTCCTCTCTGTCACCCGCCGCCGGTGGAGCGGCGCTCGTAGATCTCCAACCGGTCCCGGCCCGCGGCCAGGGAGCGACGGAGCACGAAGCCTGCGGCTGCGCCGAGCCCGTCGACGCCGAAGCCGTCGATGGCCGGAACGCCGTCGCCGCCGATGACGCTGGGCGCGCGGAACCAGGCGATGCGGTCCACGCACCCGGCCGCCAACAGCGACGCCGCCACGCGCCCGCCGCCTTCGGCCAGGACCCGGGTTATGCCGCGCTCGGCCAGTGTGCCCAAGGCCGCATGAATATCGGGGCGGTCCCCGGGGCCGCCCTTGACCTCGATCACCTCGACACCGCAATCGACGAACGCGGCCTTGCGGTCGTGATCGGCCCCGGCACGGGTGATGAAGGCGGTCGGGCGCTCGCGCGCGGTCGCCACGAGCACCGAGGTCAGCGGCGTCGTCAGGCGCGAATCCAATACCACCCTGAGCGGCGCGTGGTCATCCATGCCGGGCAAGCGGCAGGTCAGTTCCGGGTCGTCCATCCGCACCGTCGAAGCCCCGGTCAGCACCGCATCGTGGCTTGCCCGCAAGGCGTGGCCCCAGGACCGCGCGATGTCGCCGGTGATCCACTGGCTTTCGCCGCTATGCGTGGCGATGCGACCATCGAGGGTGGTGGCGCATTTCAGCGTGACCATCGGGCGCCCTTCCGTCACCCTCATGATGAACCCCGCATTCAGCCGTTCGGCATCGCCCCGGGCCAGCCCGACGCGCACCTCGAGCCCGGCCTTCTGCAGCCGCTCGATACCGGCCCCCGATACCCGCGGATCGGGATCCTCCACGGCGATCACGGCGCGGGCGATTCCCGCAACGATCAGGGCATCCGCGCAGGGCGGCGTCACCCCATGGTGGGCACAGGGTTCCAGCGCGACATAGGCGGTTCCGCCCCGGGCCGCGTCACCGGCGCGCCGAAGCGCCTCGGTCTCCGCATGGGGCCGCCCCCCCGGCTGGGTCCAGCCCCGGCCGGCGATGCGGCCGTCGCTGTCAAGCACGATGCACCCCACCGCCGGGTTCGGCGCGACCCGGCCCAACCCGCGGCGCGCCAGCGCCAGGGCCGATTTCATATGGCGGAGATCGATGGCTTCAGTTGTGGTCGACACTGAGTTGGCCCACGAATTCCTCGAAGTCCTTGGCCTCTCGGAAATTACGGTAGACCGAGGCGAAGCGGACATAGGCCACCTGATCGATACTGGCCAGGGCTTCCATCACCAGCTCGCCGATATGGGAGGACGGGATCTCGCTTTCCCCCATGGTTTCGAGACGGCGCTGGATGGAATTGACGATGCGCTCGACCTGCTCCTCGTCCACCGGCCTTTTGCGGACGGCGATGCGGATCGAGCGGACCAGCTTGTCGCGATCGAAAAGCTCTTTCTTGCTGTCGCTCTTCAACACCATGAGGTCGCGGATCTGAACCCGTTCGAAGGTGGTCCAGCGCGACCCGCAGGCCCCGCAAAAGCGTCGGCGTCGGATCGCCGCACCGTCTTCGGTGGGACGCGAATCCTTGACTTGGGAATCGTCATGACCGCAGAAAGGACAACGCATCTTTTTTGGGCCTCCTCGCCCCTCCGGTTATTTCAAGTCCGGATAGATCGGAAAACGCCGGCACAGCTCCCCTACCTTTTCACGCACGCTTGCCTCGGACTCCCCGTTATCGTCCGGATTGTCCTTGAGACCCTTGAGCACCTCGACGATCCAAACGCCGATATTGCGCCACTCGGCGGGGCCGAAACCACGGGTGGTTCCCGCCGGCGTGCCGAGCCGGATGCCCGAGGTCACGAACGGCTTTTGCGGATCGAAGGGCACGACGTTCTTGTTGCAGGTGATCAAGGCCCGTTCCAGGCTGGCCTCCGCCGCCTTTCCCGTGAGCCCGAGCGGCCGCAGGTCGGCCAGCATCAAATGGGTATCGGTGCCGCCCGAGACGACATCCAGGCCCTCCTCCAAAAGCACGTCGGCAAGGGTGCGGGCATTGTCGCGGACGGCCGCGGCATAGGCCTTGAACTCCGGCGTCAGCGCCTCGCCGAAGGCCACCGCCTTGGCCGCGATGACGTGCATCAAAGGCCCGCCCTGGGTGCCGGGGAACACCGAGGAATTGATCTTCTTGCCGAGCTCCTCGTCGTTGGCGAGGATCATGCCGCCGCGCGGCCCGCGCAGGGTCTTGTGGGTGGTGGTGGTGACGACCTGGGCGTGATCCAGCGGGTTGGGATGGACGCCGCCGGCGACCAGCCCGGCGAAATGCGCCATGTCGACCATCAGCACCGCGTCGACGGAATCGGCGATCTCCCGGAAACGCGCGAAGTCGATCTCGCGGGGATAGGCCGACCCGCCGGCGAGGATGATCTTCGGCTTGTGCTCCCGGGCGAGGCTTTCCACCTCGTCGAAATCGATCAACGCGTCCTGCTTGCGGACGCCGTATTGCACGGCGTTGAACCATTTGCCGGACTGGTTCGGCTTGGCCCCGTGCGTGAGGTGGCCTCCCGCGGCCAGCGACATGCCGAGGAAGGTGTCGCCGGGCTGCATCAAGGCGAAAAACACCTGCTGGTTGGCCTGGGAGCCGGAGTGCGGCTGGACGTTGGCATAGGCGCAGCCGAACAGCGCCTTGGCCCGGTCGATGGCCAATTGCTCGGCGATGTCGACGAATTCGCAGCCGCCGTAGTAGCGCCGGCGGGGATAGCCCTCGGCGTACTTGTTGGTCAGAACCGAACCCTGGGCCTCGAGCACGGCCCGGGAGACGATGTTCTCAGAGGCGATCAGTTCGATCCCATCTCTCTGGCGGGCGAGCTCGCCGCTGACCGCGGCGAACAGCTCCGGGTCTCGGGATTGCAACGCTTCACCGAAAAACGCTTCGGTATCAGCGGCGTCATTTTCATGGCTTACCGACGACATTATCTTCCATTCCTCAACGCAGTGTTCTTCATCCGATCAAATCCGACTCTATGACATCTTGCCCACGCGCCGGGCGTGGCGCCCGCCCTCGAATTCGGTATCGAGAAAGGCGGCAAGACAATCCTTGGCCACCTCCAGGCCGATGAAGCGCCCCCCCATCACCAAGACATTGGCGTCATTGTGCTGGCGGGCGAGGCGGGCAGAGAGATTATCGTGGACCAGGGCGGCGCGTATCTCGCGATGGCGGTTGGCGGCGATGCTCATGCCCACGCCCGAACCGCAGAGCAGCACCCCCCGCTCCGCCCGCCCCTCGCGAATGGCCGAGGCGAGGGCATCGGCGAAGTCCGGGTAATCGACGGAATCGGGGCCATCCGTCCCCAGGTCGAGAACGGAAAAGCCGCGCTTTTCCAATTCCTCGGTGAGGACTTGCTTGAGCTCCACCGCACCATGATCCGAGGCGATGACGATTGATTCTGCGGGCACGGCCCACCCCTTCTCTGCCCCCGCCGCGGCCCTCCCAGGCGCAACGGGTGTCACGGCCGGTCTCAATACCATATGTCGGGGGCGGGCGCTACCCCGCCACTAGGTCTGCGGGGGGCTCAGGCCCGGCCTCCGGGATGCGGTCACAGCTTGGTGTAATCGTAGCTGCCGTCCTTCCACTCGTAGAAGACGTATCCCGGTGCCGTCACATCGCCCTTGGCGTCGAAACCGATCGTGCCCAGCACGGTGTCGAAGTTCCCCTTGCGCAATTCGGCCCGCAGCTTTCCGGCGTCAACGCTGCCGGCGCGCTCTGCCGCCTGGGCGAAGACCTGGATGGCGCCGTAAGTGTACAGCGTATATCCCTCGGCCGAAGATCCCTGTGCCTTGAACTTGGCGACCAGCGGCGCGACCTTGGGATTCTTTCTGGGGTCGGGACTGAAGGTCATCAAGGTCCCCTCCCCCAGCTTGCCGGTGATGTTCCAATACTCCTGCGTGACCAGGGCATCGCCGGAAATCAGCCGCGTCGCCAGGCCCTGCTCCCGCATCTGGCGGACGATCAAACCGGCCTCGGCGTGATAGCCGCCATAGAACAGCACGTCGATCTGGTTGGCCTTGAGCCGGGTGACGATCGCCGAATAGTCCTTCTCCTTGGGCGTCACGGTGCCGGTCAGGGCGACGGGAACGTTGCGCTTCTTCAGCTGCTTCATGGTTTCCTCGGCGAGGCCCTGGGAATAGGCCTGCTTGTCGTGAACCACGGCGATGCGCTTGCCCTCGAACTTGTCGGCGATGAAGTTGCCGGCAACCTGCCCCTGCTGGTCGTCGCGCCCGCAGACGCGGAACACGTTGGCCATGCCGCGCTCAGTCAGCTTCGGGTTGGTCGAGCCGGGCGACACCATGATGACGTTCTCCGACTGATAGACCTGGGAAGCCGGGATCGAGGAGCCGGAACAGAAATGCCCGGCCATGAATTTCACCCCCTTGTTGACCATCTGGTTGGCCACGGCCACCGCCTGCTTGGGGTCGCACTGATCGTCGCCGATCTCGAGCCTGAGTTTCTTGCCCAGCACCCCGCCGGCGGCGTTGATGTCCTTGACCGCCTGTTCGGCGCCGGTGCGCATCTGCTCGCCGAAGGAGGCGTATTGACCGGTCATCGGACCGGCGGTGGCGATGACGATGACGTCGGCATCGGATTTCTGGGAGTCGCAACCCGAGAGCACGAGGGCGACGGTGAAGAGGATGGAAACGAGGGATATTTTCTTGGCGTTCATCGCATGCCCTCCGGCATCGGACTTGGAGGACCTTAGCCTAGCACCCGCGCGCGCTTTGGCAAGGCCCCCCGCGCATCTGCGCCCTAGCGTTGGCGCCAACCGAGCGGCCCGGCCCTCTCATACAGCCACGGGTATTGGTTGACCATCCGCGACACCCGGCCGATGCGCCAGGACAGCAGCCCGATCGCCACAATGACGGCGAAATCCCTGGCAAAGCCCTCAGGCGACAGCAGGGCGCCATGGAACAGGCCCCAGTGGAGGAAGCGGTCGAACAGCGCGAGCAACAGCCCGTAGCCGATCACCTGCCAATGCGTCCGCCAGGTCGCCGCGATCGCCGCGCCCATCAGCCACGCCGCCCCACCGAACAGGCACACCGTGAGACCCAGGAACACCGGCCAGTCCTCGAGGATCGTCATTCGTGGCCCCCTTCGAGATAGGCCGCCCGGATATCGGCATCGGCCAGCAGTTCGGCACCGCTTCCCTCCATGCGGATCTCGCCGTTGGCCATGACATAGGCCCGGTCGGCGAGCCCCAGGGCATGGTAGGCGTTCTGCTCGACCAGGAAGATGGTCATGCCGCGCTCCCGGTTGATCTCGGCGATGACCTCGAAGATGCGGCGCACGACCAGGGGGGCGAGGCCGAGGGAGGGTTCGTCCAGCAAAAGAAGCCGGGGCCGGCTCATCAAGGCGCGGCCGATGGCCAGCATCTGCTGCTCGCCGCCCGACAGCGTGCCGCCCCGTTGGCGCCGGCGTTCGCTCAAGATGGGAAACAGTGCGAACACGTAATCGAGGTCGTCATCGAACTTCGCGGGGTCGCCACACAGGGCGCCGATCTGCAGGTTCTCCATGACCGTCATGCGCGGGAAGATGTGCCGACCCTCGGGCACGTGGGCGATTCCCATCCGGGCGATGGCATGGGTGGGAAGCCCGGTGATGTCACACCCCTCGAACAGGATGCGCCCGCCCCGCCCCCTGGGATTGCCGCAAATGGTCATCAGCAGGGTCGACTTGCCGGCGCCGTTGGCGCCGATCAAGGTGACGATCTCGCCGGCGCGAACCTCGAGGTCGATCCCGGCAAGCGCCCGGATCGCGCCGTAATAGGCCTCGATGCCGCGTACCGCGAGGATCGGCTCGGCCGCGGCGCTCATCGCTCCTCCCCCTCGATGCCGATATCCCGGGCAACGATCTCCGGCAGCCCCTCCTCTTCGCCGAGATAGGCGCGAACCACGGCCGGATCGCGCCGCACCTCTTCGGGGGTGCCGTCACTGATTTTCGAGCCATGGTCCAAAACGAGGACGCGGTCGGATATGCCCATGACCACGGACATGTCGTGCTCGATCAGCAATATCGCGATGCGGAACTCCTCCCGGATCCCCAACAGGAGACGGTTGAGTTCGTCGGTCTCGCGCGGGTTGAGCCCCGCCGCCGGCTCGTCGAGGCAGAGAAGCTTGGGTCCCGAGCACATGGCCCGGGCGATCTCGATCTTGCGTTGCAGGCCATGGGCAAGGGTGCCGGCCTCGCGATCGGCAACGTCGAGCAGGCCCAAGCGATCGAGCCAGCCGCGCGCCATCTCGATGGCGTCGGCCTCGGCGGCGCGGAAACTGGGCAGGCCGAGCAGTCCGGCGACGGAAAACAGCGACGCGCGCATCAGCTTGACGTGTTGGGCGACCAGAAGGTTCTCCAACACCGTCATGCGGGGGAACAGGCGGACGTTCTGAAAGGTCCGCGCGACGCCGGCGTCGCGGGCGATGCGGAACCCCTCCATGCGCTCCAACAGGAAGCGGCCCCCCTCATGGGCCAGGGTGATGCGGCCGACGCTCGGCCGGTAGAACCCGGTGATGCAGTTGAACACGGTCGTCTTGCCGGCCCCGTTGGGACCGATGATGCCGGTGATCTCGCCTCTCCGGGCGCTGAAGGAAAGGTCGTCGACGGCGCTGACGCCCTCGAAATGCATCGACAGGTGCTCGACCTCGAGCATGGCGGCGGACGCAGCGCCGTTGGTCGCGGGCGCGCTCATCTCGCGGGACCCTGGGGGCGCGGCGGCGCCCGTCCCAACAGCACGCTCGGCACCCGATGGGCGAGCAACCCGCGCGGCCGCCAGACCATGATCAGGACCATGGCGCCGCCGAAGAGCAGCATGCGGAATTCGGCGAAGTCGCGCGCCAGCTCCGGCAGCAGGATGAGCACCACGGCGGCGCAGATCACGCCCACCTGGCTGCCCATGCCGCCGAGCACGACGATGGCGAGAATGATCGCCGATTCGATGAAGGTGAAGGATGAGGGGTTGATGAACCCCTGCCGGGTGGCGAAAAACGATCCGGCGAAGCCGGCGAACATGGCGCCCAGCCCGAACGCCGAAAGCTTCACCAGCACCGGGTTGAGGCCAAGCGACCGGCTCGCGATCTCGTCCTCGCGCAGCGCCTCCCAGGCCCGGCCCACCGGCAGCCGGCGGATACGCTCGGAAAAGAGATGGGTCACGAGGGCCAGCACGAGGATGATGTAGTAGAGGAAGATCAGCTTGTGGATGCCGCCGAACGGGATGTCCCAGAACTGGTGGAAGGCGGTCTCGCCCGCCGCCGGCGTCGCGGTGAAGTGGAGCCCGAAGAAGCTCGGCGCCGGGATCCGGGTGATGCCCTCCGAGCCGCCGGTCAATGTCGACCAATTGATCAGGATGATGCGGATCATCTCGCCGAAGCCGAGGGTGACGATGGCAAGGTAGTCGCCGCGCAGGCGCAGCACCGGGAAGCCGAGGAGCACGCCGAACAGCGCCGCGAAGGCGCCGGCCAGCGGCAGGCAGGTCCAGAAGCCGAGATCGAAATGGATCGCCAGCAGCGTGTAGGAATAGGCGCCGACCGCATAGAAGGCGACGTAACCGAGGTCCAGCAACCCGGCCAGGCCGACGACGATGTTGAGCCCCCAACCCAGCATCACGTAGATCATCACCAGGGTCGCGAGGTCGACGACGCGACGGTCGGCAATCGGCAGCATGGGCAGCAGCGCTAGCCCCAGGAAGAACGCCGCGAACAAGAGCCTCTTGTGGGGCGAGAGGCGGGCGATGGCGCGGTCGAACAGCGGCAGCGTGCCCGCGCCCGGCGCCCGCCAGGCGCGCCAGAAGGAAAGCGCCAGGCGGCCGGCGAACACCGCGGCGACGGCAACCACCACCCACCACGGCCTGAATTCCACGCCCGCGCCGCCGCCGTCGGACAGCCGCACCCCGGCAAGGGGCAGCGCCAACACCAGGGCGACCAGGGCGGCCAGACCCGCGTCCTTCAGCGACTCGCCCCAGTGTATTTCGAGCTTCGGGACACCGGCCCCCAGGTCGCCCGCCGTCATCGTCACACTTTCTCGACCTCGGGCCGGCCGAGCAGCCCCGTGGGCCGGAAGATGAGCACCAGGACAAGGATCGAAAAGGCCGCCACGTCCTTGTACTCGGCGGAAAAATAGGCCGCCCAGAAGGCCTCCACCAAACCGATCAAGACCCCGCCCAGCATGGCGCCGGGCAGCGAGCCGATGCCGCCCAGCACCGCCGCCGTGAAGGCCTTGAGCCCGACCAGGAAGCCGATGAAGAAGTCGATCACCCCATACTGCAGGGTGGTCATGACGCCGGCGACGGCGGCCAAGCCCGCCCCCAGGATGAAGGTCAGCGACACCGTCCGGTCGACGTCTATGCCCGACAGCGCCGCCATCTTCTGGTCCTGCTCGCAGGCCCTCTGGGCGCGCCCCAGGGAGGTCCGCGAAATCAGCAGCGAGAAACCGGCCATCAGCACGACGGTCAGGGCCATGATGATGATCTGCATATAGCTGAGGGTGACCTGGAAGCCGGCATCCTCCATCACCACGAACCCGCCGGTGACCAGCGGCTCCATCGCTTTCACCCGCGCCCCCTGGAGCAGCTGCACGTAGTTCTGCAGGAAGATCGACATGCCGATCGCGGAGATCAGCGGCGCCAGCCGGAACGATCCCCTCAGGGGACGATAGGCGAGACGCTCGACGGCCCAACCATAGGCGGCGGTGAACAGGATCGCGATCAACAGCACGACGAGGATGGCGAGCGGCACCGAAGCGACGCCGGCCAGGCCCAGGATGCTGAAGCAGATGAGGGCGATGAACGAGCCGATCATGTAAATCTCGCCATGGGCGAAATTGATCATCCCGATGATGCCGTAGACCATGGTGTAGCCGATGGCGATCAGCCCGTAGACGGCGCCGAGGGTAAGCCCGTTGATCAATTGTTGGAGAAAGTATTCCATCAAACGCGGCCGGCGCCGTTGCCCATCCAATGCCCCCTGCGGTTCACCTGTTGCGCCCCGCGGGACGCCCTCGATCCCCTTTTTCCTGGACGTAGGCCAGCTTGCGCAGAACCGTCTGGGTCATTTCGTGCTCCGAACAGGTCGCCGGCGCCATGATGGAGACTTCCACATAGGTCCGGGTGCAGACGGCCGAGACCTTGACGGCATTGCCCACCCGGTGGAATTCGACGATGACGCCGTCAATCTCGGTGGATTTTTCCATAGGTCCCGTCGGCGCCGCAGCCCGGTTGAAGATTGCCCGGAAGTCTAATGGAAAGTGACGCTGGGCGACAACACGCCCGGGACCTTTCGTTAACCCAATCCTAACCGGAAATTCGTACTAGGTATTTCCATCTATGATTTTATTGCGCATTTGTGTTGGACGATCTCGAGATGCAGTACCCGACCAAGCCCGACTCGCCAAGACCGATTGCCGACCCTCCCCTCAGGCTCCTGGTCGCCGAAGACAACCCGGTCAACCAGATGCTGGCCGTCGCTCTTCTGACCAGAATGGGCCATCGTGTCGATGTCGCGGACAACGGCAAGGAGGCGGTCGACGCGGTGCGGTCGCTGTCCTATGACCTGGTGCTGATGGACGTGCAGATGCCGGAGATGGACGGGTTCGAAGCGACCGCGCGCATTCGCGGCCTGGCGCCGCCGAAGAGCCTAATCCCCATCATCGCGCTGACCGCCACCACCTTGGCCGGGGAAGACGGGAGATGCCGCGCCCGCGGCATGGACGACTATCTCGCCAAGCCCATCGACGTCGCCCAACTGGCCGAAGCGCTGCGGCGATGGGGCCGCGGCCCCGCCGGCCGCGACACCGTGCCCACCGCATGCCCGGTGAGGCCGGCCCGGGAGCGCACCCCTGGCCGCGGCTTGCTTTACCGGCCCACCATCGACGATCTGGTCCTCGAGGTCGGCGCCAAGCGCGCGGCGACCCTGATCCAAATCTATTGTGCGGAATTGCAGACGACGGTCCGACAGATGACGAACATGGCCGCTCAGGGGGATCACCGGGGCGTGGCGGAGCGCGCCCACAGCCTCAAGGGCACGTCCGGCAGTTTCGGCGCTGCGGGTCTGCAAGACCTGGCCGAGGAGATCGAATTTGCCGCCCGCGAGGACAACGGCCAGCGGGTTAGGACCCGAATTGCCGAAATCACCCAACAGGCTGAGGACGTCTTGGCCGCCTTGGAGGCGGTGCGGCGAGAGCTCGTCGCCGAGGACGATTCCCCCCGGGCGACGATCGGCTAGGCCGTCGCGATGCCGCATCGACGACCAGGCTTGGAGAAAAAAATGCGGCCCGCGAGGGGCCGCTATGGGGCGCCGGCGGGGCGCCTCGATTTCCAATGGATGTTAGGCGGCCGAAGCCTTGGCCGGGGTCCGGGTCCCAAAGGTCAGGATCCGCGTCCAGAACTGCTCCATATGGCGCAGCGCAACCGAAGCCTCGGTAAGCTCCTCCTCGGTGATCGGCCCCTCGGCGATATCGGCGATGTGCCGCTCGAACATGTCGCGCAGGGCGTAGAACAGCGTCAGGCCCTTTTCCGACAACCGAACACGGATCGAACGGCGATCATGGGTGGACCGCTCGTGAATCAGGTAACCGTTCTCGACCATCTTCTTGACGTTGTAGGACACGTTCGAACCGAGGTAATAGCCGCGATTGGTCAGTTCACCGACGGTGAGTTCCTCTTCGCCGATGTTGAACAGAATCAGGGCCTGGATATTGTTGATATCCGAGGTGTCCAGGCGTTCCAATTCGGTCTTGACCACTTCCAGGAAGTGGCGATGAAGCCTTTCGACGAGGAAAATGACCTCTTGATAAATGTGATCCACAGCACCCTCGCTTCACTATTGACTAGGACGGCCCGCATCCCCCGCGCAGACAGTCGTACCGGTTTCGCCAAGTATTGGATTAAAATATTTAAAAGATTGCTAACGCTTGCGCGTATAGGGATGATCCGGTATGGACCCGGTCAATCACCAGCTATGGCCTTGAAATCATGAGCATCCGCAGCCTCCTCGGGCACCAGGCGCCCGAATTCAGTGCCGATTCGGTGGAACCGCAAGCGGCCTTTCCCGCCGTCCGCATGCGTCGGCTGCGTCACGCCGATTGGGCGCGGCGCATGGTGGCGGAGCACACGGTCGGCGCCGACGACCTGATCTGGCCGGTTTTCGTCCAGGACGGCGACAATCGGCGCACGCCTATCCCCTCCATGCCGGGGGTGGATCGCCTGAGCATCGACATCGTGGTCGAGGCGGCGGCCGAGGCCGCGGCCCTCGGCATCCCCGCCATCGCCCTGTTTCCGGTGGTTCCCGCCGATCGCAAGAGCGCCCAGGCGGAAGAGGCCTACAACCCGGAAAACCTGGTCTGCCGCGCGGTTCGCGCGGTCAAGGCAGAGGTACCGGAGATCGGCGTGATGTGCGACGTCGCCCTCGATCCGTATACCTCCCACGGTCAGGACGGGCTCATGCGCGAAGACGAGATCCTCAACGACGAAACCATAGAGGTTCTGGTCCGGCAGGCCCTGGTCCAAGCCGAGGCGGGATGCGACGTCATCGCGCCCTCCGACATGATGGACGGCCGCGTCGGCGCGATCCGGCGGGCACTGGAGGGGGCGGGATTGAGCAAGGTCCTGATCCTGGCCTACGCAGCCAAGTACGCTTCCGCCTTTTATGGCCCGTTCCGCGACGCCGTGGGCAGTGGCGAAAACCTCGGCGGCGGCGACAAAAAGACCTATCAGATGGACCCCGCCAACGGCGACGAGGCGCTGCGGGAGGTCGCCCTGGATATTGCCGAGGGCGCGGACATGGTGATGGTCAAGCCGGGCCTGCCCTATCTCGATATCCTGTGGCGCGTCAAGGAGCGGTTCAAGCTTCCCACCTTCGCCTACCAGGTGAGCGGCGAATACGCCATGTTGCGGGCCGCCGCCGACGCGGGATGGCTCGATTGGTCGGCCTGCCTCGGCGAAAGCCTGATCGCCTTCAAACGTGCCGGCGCCGATGGCATTTTGAGCTACGGCGCCATCGAGCTGGCGCAGGCGATCAAAAACGCGACCCCGGACAAAACCTAATTTATATTCTTAATATATAGACGGAACTTATTGAAAAAATGCGGTTTATCAAACTCGCATTAGTGGCCCTCTTTGGCATCTTGCCGGCCCTCGGCCTGGTTTGCGCCGGGGCCGGATACCTGTGGCTGCGAACCTCGCTGCCGCTGACCGAGGGACGCCTCACGCTGGAGGGGCCGCGGTCCGAGGTCGACATCCTGCGCGATCGACATGGCATTCCCCATATCCGCGCCCAGAGCATGGACGATGCCTATTTCGCCCTCGGCTTCGTGCACGCCCAGGACCGCATGTGGCAGATGGAAATGATGCGCCGGCTGGGCACGGGCCGTCTCGCCGAAATGGCCGGCCGGCGGCTGTTGCCCCACGATCGGGCGCTGCGCACCCTGGGCGTGGGCCGGCTGGCGCGGGACGGCTACGCGATCCTGCCGGCGCCGGTCAAGGCGGCGCTGGAGGCTTACGCGCGGGGGGTCAACGCCTGGATAAAGGCCCATTCCGGAGCCCTGCCGCCCGAGTTCTACGTCGCCGGGATCAGCCCGGCGCCATGGGATCCGACGGACTCGCTCATTTGGGGCCGGCTCCTGGGACTGCGCCTGTCCGCCAACTGGCGCCGCGAAGCGCTGCGCGCGCGCCTGCTCGGCCGTCTGACCCCGGAGCAGGTCGCCGCCCTTTGGCCACCCTACCCCGCCGAGGGGCCGGTCACCGTACCAACGCCGGGGCGCAAGGCGGAAATTCCGCCGCCGACGCCGTCAGCTCCGCGCGACGCTGCCCTCGACCGCATCTTTGCCGCACTCGACGACATCCTGCCGGCCCCCGTCACCACCACCGCATCCAATTCCTGGGCGGTCTCGGGAAGCCGCACGCAGAGCGGCAAACCGATCGTCGCCGGCGATCCCCATCTCGGCTTCGAGGCCCCCAACCTCTGGTATCTCGCCCGCGTCAGCGGGCCGGGGCTCGCCATCGCGGGCGCCACCCTGCCCGGCGTGCCCTTCCATGTGCTTGGGCACAACGGCCATATCGGCTGGACCCTCACCACCACCGGCGCCGACACCCAGGACCTCGTCATCGAGACGCTAGCCCCGGGCGACGACGGACGCTACCTGACCGCCGATGGTCCACGCCGCTTCGCGACACGTACGGAAACGGTGAGGATCCGGGGGGAGACGCCGGTGCAGATCACCGTTCGCGCCACCCGCAACGGCCCGGTCGTCTCCGATCTCACCGGGCGTGTCGCGGTGAGCGCACCACCGGGCCGCGTCATCGCGCTGAAATCGGCCGCCCTGTCCCCTGCCGATCGCACCGCGGAGGCGCTCTACCTCCTCAATCGCGCCCGCAACTGGACGGAATTCCGCGCCGCCCTTCGCCATTTTCACAGCCCGGTTCAGAACTTCATCTACGGCGATGCGCAAGGCCATATCGGCTTTCAGATCGCCGGCCGCATCCCGATCAGGAAATCCAGCGACGGCTTCGTCCCCGTTCGCGGCGATCGGGGCGCCGGCGACTGGATCGGGTTCATCCCGTTCGACCGGCTGCCCTCGGCCCTCGATCCCGCGGCGGGCACTATCGTCAACGCCAATAACCGGGCCGTCGGCACCGGCTATCCCTACCTCATCACCCGGGACTGGGATCGCCACTACCGGGCGAGACGGATCGAGCAGCTGCTCGGCACCGGCGGGCGCCACGCCATCGCCAATAGCGCCGCCATGCAGATGGACAACCTTTCCCTCGCCGCCCGGGAGATGGTCCCCATCCTCGTCGCCGCGACGCCGGCGAAGGCCGCGACCGCCGCCACCCTCGAGCGCCTGCGGAAATGGGACGGGCAGGTCCTTGGGCCCCGCGCCGAGCCGCTGATCTTTCATGTCTGGATGCGGGAGATCGTGAGCGGGCTGGTGGGCGACGATCTCGGCCCCCTCGCCGCCGCCTACAGGCGCGCCGATCCGGCCTTCATTCGCCGCGCCCTCGAAACCGAGACCGCTTGGTGCGACGACGTCACCACGCCGCCTCGGGAGACCTGTGGTGCGGTGTTGGACGCCGCGCTCGATCGGACGCTCGCCCATCTGCGGCGCCGGTTCGGTACCGACCCGGCACAATGGCGGTGGGACAAGGTACACATCGCGCGCTTCCGCAACCGGGCCCTGTCCATCCTGCCGGTGATCGGCCGCTGGGCCAATATCGAGGTCGCGACCGACGGCGATACCTATACCCTCAACCGGGGCACCACGCGGCGCGGCTCCCGCGGCCGGCCGTTCGCCCATGTCCATGGCGCCACCTACCGCGCGATTTACGATTTCGCCGATCTCGACCGCTCGCGGTTCATGCAGCCCACCGGTCAATCGGGTAACCCCCTCTCGCCCCATTACCGCGACCTGATCCAACCCTGGCGCAACGGCCAATACGTGGCCATGCCGGCACGGCCTTCGGGACCATTGAGGCGCCTCACCCTGAGGCCGGCAAAGCCGCGCCCCTGAAGCGGCCAAACGCCTGCCGGTAAACGGCTTTTTAACCAAATACGGGCAACCTGCCGGTCACACCCACGTGTCAAGAAACGGGCCGGTCCCATATGTTTTTCATTGTAGGTATCGTCACGGTCATTGCCTGCGTCCTCGGCGGTTACGTCGCCATGGGCGGAAAGCTTTATGTCCTGTGGCAGCCCTTCGAGTTCGTGATCATCGCCGGCGCCGCCATCGGCGCCTTCGTCGTCGGCAACCCCAAGTCCGTGTTGGTGCGCACCGTCGGCGCGCTGGGCAAGCTGCTCAAGGGTTCGAAATACGACAAGAACGCGTATCTCGAGCTTCTGTCCCTGCAGTTCGCCATTTTCAAATTGGCCAAGTCCAAGGGCATGCTGGCCCTGGAACCCCATGTCGAAGACCCCCACAACAGCGACCTGTTCAAGAAGTTTCCCATCATCCATGGCGATCACCACGCCCTGGAGTTCCTTTGCGATTATCTGCGCATGATGATCCTCGGTTCGGAAAACCCGTTCGAGATGGAAACCCTGATGGACGAGGAGATCGAAACCCGACACAGCGAAGAGATGCAGATCGCCAACGCGATCCAGTCGATGGCCGATGCGACGCCGGCCCTGGGCATCGTCGCCGCCGTGCTCGGCGTGATCAAGACCATGGGATCGATCACCGAGCCGCCGGAGGTGCTCGGCAAGCTGATCGGCGGCGCCCTGGTCGGAACCTTCCTTGGCGTGCTGCTCGCTTACGGCTTCTTCGGCCCCATGGCCTCATCCTTGAAGCAGACCTACGACGCCGAGATCAAGTACCTCCAATGCATCAAGGTCGGGCTGCTTGCCCATATGCAAGGCAACGCCCCTGCGGTCTCTGTCGAGTTCGCGCGCAAGGCATTGCTGGAGGATGTGCGGCCCAGCTTCATCGAGGTGGAGGAAGCCACCGAGAACGCCCCGAGCCTGGCCTAACCGGCGGGCTCAACGATCCACCAGGTAGGTAGACGACATGGCAACCAACGCAACTCCGATCATCATCAAGAAAAAGAAAGCCGGCCACGCCGACGGCCATCACGGCGGCGCCTGGAAGGTCGCCTACGCCGACTTCGTGACGGCGATGATGGCCTTTTTCCTGTTGCTGTGGCTTCTCAATTCGACCACCCAGGAGCAACGCTCGGGCATCTCCAACTACTTCTCCAACGCATCCGTCGCCCGCACCACATCGGGGGCCGGTGGCGTTCTCGGGGGCCGCACCGTGACCTTGGACGGGCCGCAGAAAGGCAAGGGCGCGCCCCTGGGCCTGCCCACGCCGATGCCCAACAAGGACAGCGACAGCCTCGACGAAGAGAGCCAGGACCGGATCAACGCCGGGCCCAGCGATTTCCGCGCCGAAAATCCCGAGGACAAGGGGCAAACCAACGAGCCCCCGGGCGGCGGCGCCGACAAGGCCAGCGAGGAAGAACTCAAGGCCTTGATGCGCAAGCGCGAGGACGAAATGTTCGAGCGTGCCCAGGAGGCCATCAAGAAGACCCTCGAATCGGTCCCCGGCCTGCGCAAGCTCGCCGACCACCTGATTTTGGAATCGACCGAAGAGGGATTGCGTATCCAGATCATCGACCGCGCCAAGACGTCGATGTTCGCCCGCGGCTCCTCGGTCCCCTACCAGCACACCCGCCAGCTGCTCGAGGTGGTGGCCCATGTGGTGGCAAAACTTCCCAACAAGGTCATGATCGCCGGCCACACCGACGCCATCCCCTATGCCCGGGGCGCCAGCTATTCCAACTGGGAATTGTCCACCGACCGCGCCCATGCCTCGCGACGGGAGCTGGCCCGCTTCGGTGTGCCGCAGAACCGCTTCGCGCGGGTCACCGGCAAGGCCGCCACCGAGCCGCTGATCGCCAGCGACCCGCGCAACCCGCGCAACCGGCGAATCTCGATCACCCTGCTGCGGCAGAACCACCTGCCGCCGAAGGTGGCGCCGCGCAAGCCGGTCACGAAGGCCGCGGCGCCGCCGCCTCCCGTGGTCAAGGGCGCCAAGCTGCAAAAGGTCATCCCCAAGAAGGACCCCGAGCTCCGCTGAGGACGCCGCTCCGGCCCGGTGATTGCGAAGCACCGGCTGTTCACGTCATAATGCGGGCCATGTCGACGCGGCCCCACGCCCTCCACGTCTCTCCACCCCGCCCGTGCCCCTACCTTCCGGGCCGAGAGGAAAGCGTCGTTGCGACCGAACTCGCAGGCGCCGGGGCGAGGCGCCTCTATGCGCGCGGTATCCGGGCGGGATTCCGCCGCAGCCACAATTTCATGTACCGCCCGGCATGCTCCGGATGCGACGCCTGTCGGCCGGTCCGCGTGGTGATCGACGATTTCGAGTCCTCCCGCTCGCTGGAACGGGTGCGGCGGGTCAACCGCCAGGTGACGGCCGAAAGCGGGATCGCCGCGGCGACGACCGAGCAATTCGGCGTGTTCCAGCGCTACCAGGCCGACCGCCATCCCGGCGGCGGCATGGACCTCATGTCCTTCCTGGAATACCGGGCCATGATCGAAGACAGTCCGATCGAGACCTTCGCCACCGAGTTCCGGGTGGCGGGTGGCACGTTGTCCGCCTTGATGCTGGCCGACGTCGTGGCCGACGGCCTGTCGGCGGTCTACAGCTTCTACGACCCGGCCCGGCCGAAACTGGCGCTTGGCACTTATATGATCCTGTGGCTGATCGATGAGACGGCGCGACGCGGTTTGCCCTACCTTTATCTCGGCTACTGGATCGAGGGCTGCGCCAAAATGGACTACAAGGCGCGGTTCCGGCCCCTCGAGGCGTTCGGGCCCGAGGGCTGGTCGGCCGTCGATGTCGAGCGTGGAACCGGGCTGAGGGAAGCCGTATAGTTTGGTCACGTCGCGCCGGCCCGCTCGAGCGGCGGCCGCCGGCAGGCGTCATGCCCAACGGGGGGCAGCAAGGGGGAGAAGATGAATCGCCGTGATTTCCTGGGTGGGGCCGCGACCGGCCTCGTGATCGGCGCCGGCGGCGCCTACGCACTCGCGCCCAAGGGGCAAAAGGGCCCATCGGGCCCGGCCGTCCAGACCAAGAAGGTGCAGCAATGGACCATGGTCACCACCTGGCCGGAAAAATTTCCCGGCCTCGGCACGTCGGCGGAACGCCTGGCCCAGCGCATCACCGCCATGAGCGGCGGCGAGCTGACGGTCAAGGTCGCCGCGGCGAGCACCGTGGTTCCCGCGTTCGGATCCTTCGACGCGGTCGCCCAAGGCTCGGTGGAAATGGGCCATGCCGCCTCCTACTACTGGCAGGGTAAGTCGAAATCCTTCAATTTCTTCGCCGCCGTCCCCTTCGGCCTGACGGCGCAGGAATTGTCGGCCTGGATCCATTACGGCGGCGGTCAGGCCTTGTGGGACGAGGGGTACGGCACGTTCGGCCTCAAGCCGTTCCTGGCCGGCAACACCGGAACCCAGATGGGCGGCTGGTTCAAGAAAGAGATCCGCTCGATGGAGGATTTCAAGGGTCTCAAGATGCGCATGCCGGGGCTCGGCGGCGAGGTGCTCAGGCGCATCGGCGCCACCGCGGAAAGCCTGCCCGGCGGCGAGATCTTCACCGCCCTCACCTCGGGCCGGATCGACGCCACCGAGTGGGTCGGGCCGTGGAACGATCTCGCCTTCGGGTTCTACAAGATTGCCAAGAACTACTATTGGCCCGGTTTCCACGAACCCGGCACGGGCATCGAATGCTTCGTCAACAAGGCCAAATACGAGGCCCTGCCGCGACACCTCCAGAATGTCATCGCGACGGCCTGCCGGGCCGAGGCGGAAGCCATGCTGGGCGAGTTCAATCAGCGCAACGGGTCGGCCCTCAACACCTTGATCACCGAGCATGGGGTCAAGCTGCATCGCTTTCCCGACGACGTCATGACGGCCCTGGGCAAGGCATCGGCCGAGGTCCTCGGGGAACTCGAAGGGGCCGACGATCTGACCAAGCGCACCTACCACTCGTTCCGCGCCTTCCGCGAAGAGGCGATTTCCTGGTCGCGGCTCTCCGACCAGGGATTCCTCGACATGCGCTACCGCATCATGCGCGCCAAGAGCTGAGCCCGCCGGTGAGCGCCGCAGGGGAACAGGTCCGTTTGCCCCCTAGGAATCGGGTTGCACTATCCGCTATCGTTCACCGGGCTGAACCGGAGGCGAGACCGTCGAACAATCGATTGTCGGTCGCGAGGAGAGACACAGGGGGCCAGGCTTGGGGATCAAAGGCTTGAAAACAGGATCGATGTCCGCCTTATGCCGCCGCTGCGCCCGCCATCTTGGCGCATTTGCGTTGCTGGCGGCCGTAGCCGGCTGCGGCGGCTCGGCGTTGGACACCACGCAACGAGGCGGCGCCCAGTCGGGGCAATTGGCCGGTTCGGTGATCGTGCCGCCCCCCTCCCCCCTCGACACGGAGGGATCGGCGGGACAACGGTGGCTCGGACGCGGCGGTCTCGGCACGTGCGGCCACGCCTGGAGGATCGAACTGACCGTCGGCGACGGTCGCGCCAGCGGTGAGTTTTGGCGAGGTGGGATCAAATACGATATCTCGGGCCCGCTGGATTCCGCTGGCAACATCTCCGGCATCCAGGGTCGCAAGTCGCGCTTCTACCGCAACCATATCGGGCCCAGGCTGATGGAGTTCAATGTCGTCTTCGGCCCGCGCGAAGCGAGGGGCGAACATTACTTCAGCGACGGCAGGTGCCTGACGCCCATGCGGCTCGTGCCTGCCGGCAACTGATGCGGCAGGCCGGGGATGGCGCACCTAGGTGACCACATTCACCCGACACCCGAAAGGCGCCGATCCGCGACAATCGACGCCCCGCCACCGAGTTGTCCCCTTTGCGGCTACCACGGCCCCTTCAGGCCGCACAAGCGGACGGGCCGCCCCGATGCCAGCTGCGGTCGTTGCGGCGCGCGCGAACGCCACCGCCTCTTCGCACTTTACCTTCACGGCTGCGGCGTCGCCTCTTGGGCGGGGGCCAAGGTCCTCCATGTTTCGCCCGAATATTTCATCGCCCCCTTCTTTGCCGATGCCGCGCTTTACCTCACCGCCGATCTCGCCGATTCCGGCGCCGACATCCGCGCCGATCTGACCCACTTGGCGCTAGCCGATGCCGCGTTCGACGCCATGCTGTGCAGCCATGTCCTCGAGCATATCGAGGATGACACGGCGGCGATCGCGGAGATCCACCGCATCCTCAAGCCGGGCGGCATCGCCCTGATCAATGTCCCGCTGGACCCCGGTCTGGCAGAGACCTATGAAGACAGCGCCATCGCGAGTCCGGAAGGCAGGGCGGCCCATTTCGGGCAATTCGATCACGTCCGGCGCTACGGCATGGACTTTCCCCGGCGCCTCGCCACCGCGGGGTTCGACGTGACCGCCTATCGCGGGACACGCGGACAGCGCGCCCGCCACGCCATTCACGACGCGACGATCCTGTACCTCGCACGCAAGCGCAGATGAAGCTGCGTCCGGCCGCGGGTCCGTGATCAGGAGAAGCGATTGGAGCGCGGGAACCCCTTGGGCGGCAAACGTCCCGCCTGAGCGCGCTTACCCAGCCAGGCCGTGAGGTCCGCCTCGGTGCGGGTGCGCCCGCCGAGCGCCCAGGAGAGTCCCACCGCGAGGTCGAAGGTGGTGACATCGGCCAAGCCACCGTCGCGATAGGCCTGCAGCTTGACGCCGCGTCCCCGGCTCATTTCGGGAAGGTCCGAAACCGGGAACACGAGAAGCTTGCGGTTGTCTCCGATCACCGCCACATGGTCGCCCTCCGCCGGAACGCAGGCCTGGCCCT